>NZ_JBKWZF010000011.1:0-70291 GCF_046991905.1 Finegoldia sp.
TACATTCCGCTTAAAATATTATTAAATTATTCCGTGTTTACGGGTTCAGGTCAGTGAGGATTGTCCACCGTTGGTTTGCTATTTTTTAGTTACACGTAAAGATGTAAATCTTTTATTCTTTATAAATGAAATTCATAAATTAAAGCATCTTCGTCAGGTTCTTCGTAATAATTTTCAACCATATCCGTTTTTTTAAAGTTCATATCTTCAAAAACTTTTTGCATTTTAAAATTAGATTTTCTAGTCTCAGCTTTTATTCTTTTGAGCTCATTGCTTGAGGCTATTTTAATTGATTCTTTTAACAATTCATGTGCTATTCCTTGATTTCTGTGTTCAGTATGAGTTGCAATGCTAAATATTTTAAGAAAATCTTTCTCAGAACACCAATTGTAAAGGCCTATTAATCCAATTATTTTTCCATTTTCTTCATAACAAAGGTAAATCGTTCTTTTATCATTTAAAACATCAATTATTTGTTCCCTTGACCAAGCATCATATGAAAAACACAAATTCTCAAATTCTACTATTTCATCAATCCTGTCAATTCCTATTTGTACAATCAATTTTATCCCTCTCTTATAGTAGTCCTAAGTTGGTTTCCTATTTTTTATTATATGTTCAATTTTAAGTATCAATTTCCGCAAAAAACAAAGTATTAGTTTTTGTATCATAAACTGCAAGTGTAAAATTTAAAGATGAACGTTTTAAAATATTTTGACTCTTGTCTTCTTGTCTGTCAATCAACATATAATAACCTTGCGAAATTTCTGGAAAAAGCGATCTGGAATTATTATCCGTCACATAAGATGATGTTTTTTCATCTCCGTACATCAAAGTTTTCGTTGTTTTATCCAACGGAAATTTCTTCCAATTACTATCTGATTTTATCTGATTCAATGTATCGTTGCTATCAAATTCAAATGTTATAAATCTTGTCCCATCTCCCATTGCTCCATGATCATCGTATTTCATGATTTGATTTTCTTTAACTAATTTTATTTTAAGTTCATCAGACACTCTTGATTTGTCACTTTGCGCACAACTTACCATTAATAATGAAATGATAATCGCAAATAACAAATATCCAATTTTTTTCATAATAAACTCCTTTCAAAATTATTATACAACAAACCTAATGCACAAAAATCTACAAAATTTTAAAGATTTGCACTAAAAAAGCACTTCTATTAAAAATTCTATAATTTTTTCTATTAAAAGTGCTATTTGAATATTATTCTTTTTTGAATGTTGTAGCTTACTATGAACATCAAAGCTTCAGTTATGATTTTTGCCACAAAAACTTTAATTCCTAAACCTGACAAAATTTTCAACACAATAGTATTCAAAGCTAGTATGAACACTACTAATGTCACGTATTTGATGTATTTTTTTAGGATTTTATCTTTATTTTTGAATACGTATTTGTTATTCACATAAAAGTTAAACGTGCTTGACACTGCCCTTGCTATTATATTGGACAGCACCAAACTTTGTACGTCTAATTTGTAAACTAATAATAAAAAAGTAAAATAATCCACCAAAAAACTCAAATAACTTGACGCAGAAAATTTCAGTATGCTTTTGTAGATTTTGACTGAATCTTTTAGTGCATTAAAATGACTTGTTTCATTATTTTCTATATAAATAGTTTCGATAGGAACTTGCATTATGCTTTCAGAATCGAATTCGTAAAGCATATTCATTTCGTATTCGTATCTTTCTCCTTCGATTCTTATCATTTTATCAAGATTAGACGTATTAAAAGCTCTGAGTCCCGTTTGCGTGTCCTTGATGTATTTCGATGAACTAGAATAAAATACCATTCTAGTTATAGTATTACCAAGCAGAGATTTAAGAGGGATTCCTCTTTTCAAATCTCTCACTCCAAGTATTAATTTATCCTGATTTTGTTCAGAATATTCTATCAATTTCAAAATATCCTTGACCAAGTGTTGTCCATCTGCATCACTTGTAACCACAGTCCCTGACGCTTGTTGTGCTTTCAAATATTTGAATGCAGTTTTAAGTGCAGCTCCTTTTCCCATATTAGTTTGATGCTCAAGAAGAACTATATTATTAAGTTTTGAAAAATCATATTCGCACGGACCGTCTTTAACCACAATTATATTGAGGTGGTTGTTGTTTAAATTTTCCACCAATTTTGTGAGTTTTTCATCTGGTTTGTACGCTGGTATTACAACGTAATTCATAATTCTCCTATCGTTTTTTATTCGTCATCTTCTGGTTCGTAATGAACTATGGATACAAATTTGCCGTTTTTATCTTGAATTTTCCTGATTCTTTTGTTAAATTCTAACCTTGTAAGCCACACTATTTTATCGCAACCCAAGCATTTTAATTTAATATCTGCTCCAGTTCTTAAAATCTCCCATTTGTTTTCACCACATGGGTGACCTTTTTTTAGTGTTACAATATCATTTACTTTATATTTCATCTTCATCACCTGCTACAAAATAACAATTCAAATCCATTGATTTTGATTTGGCTTTTTCTATGAATTTTTTGATAATTTCTCTTTGATACAAGTATTGAGATTCTGGTTTACAACTACCCCAAATCGTAATAGTCATGGAGTTTTTATCCATTTTTGTAACGCCTATTAGCTCTGGTTTTTTTACAATATCTGAATACTCATCTACCAATTCATTAGAAATTTCATCTATGATTTCAGTATATTGACCCAAACTGTATTTGATTGGAACTTCCATTTTAACTTCAATTCTTTGGTTTTCTTTGGATAAATTAGTCACCGTGTTGATTTGACCATTACTTATCATATGAATAGCTCCGTCAAATCCTCTTATTTTTGTAACTCTAAGTCCCAATTCTTGAACGTTACCTTCAATTCCATTTATAATCACATGGTCTGTGACTTTGAATTGATTTTCAAGAATCAACGCAAGTCCACTGATTACATCTCTTATTATAAATTGTGCCCCAAAACCAATAGCAACCCCACCAATTCCAGCAGTAGCCAGTATTTTATTTGTTTTTACTCCAAACAAATCTAGTACATGGACTACACAGAAAAAATAAATTATATATTTGATGGTATTGTTCAACAATTTAGTAACTGTGATTTGTCTGCCTTCAATAGATTTTCCCTTTTTCATTAATAATTTATCGAAGCTTTTAGTTAAAATGCTTACGACAATTTGCGTAAGCACGATAATTAGCAGGGATAATAAAATCTTGGCCAACAAATTTAGTTGACCAGCAGAATTATAAAATATTTGGTTGAATTTTTCAATATTAAATAACATGAATTATTCTTTTACCTCATTTACAAAAATTACTCCATCTACTTTAAGATACGACCATATCTTAGCGATTGGAAGTTCTTTTTTCAATGCAATCATCTCATCTTTTTTATCTGGATCCAACATAATAGCTAATCCACAACTTTCAGAAATCTCCCTTGGAGTAGGGATAGTTTTAATATCGTATCCCATACTCACAAGTTTACTTTCTGTCATCATTGTAAAATTAACTGATGTAAAAGTTAGTAATATTTTTTCCATTATCTTATAATTACATTTCTGTCTGCTTTTGATAAAGTATCGTAAATTACATACATGTTAGTAACTTCGCCTATCAAAAGTTTTTCTTTTCTGTCGTAGAAGTCTAAGCAAGCTCCGCAAGTCATAATCTTTGCACCCTTTTCTTCGATTCTCTTTAAATCATCAATAACTTCTGATCCTTCTGTAGTTAAGTGGATTCCGTAATTGAAAAACAAAAGTGTACTTGGAACTTCGTCAGCTTCTGCTACAGAATAAATGTAGGATTTAATAAGTGATTTACCTAATTTTTCATCTCCATCACCCATTTTGTCGCTTGAAAAAGCCAATACTAAATTACCATTAGATTCCTCAACCTTTTTAACTGCTCCTTTTTCTTTTACAATAGTTGTTTCAAAACCATAATCAGTTTCTACATAGCTGAATTCGAAGCCTTGACCATTAGCGTATTTTTGAAGATTTTCAACGCAGTACATGTCATCAACTTGTGTTTTAACAGTACCTTCTTCTAATTCATCAAAAACATTTTTTGTCATAATAATTGGTCTTGGACACACTTGTCCTCTTGCATCTACAATTTCCATAATTATCTTATCCTTTCTATTCTGTTATTAAATACTAAATAAAAATCATCTTCTCCTGTTATTGATTTAAGATCCGATGCTTTATATTCCACTAACTTGGAGTCCTCAAACATAAAATACCCGTTTTGATTATATAATATGCAGTTTTTATCATTTGAGTAAATTTTAAGAGAATCATCTACCTTAGTTTTACTTACTAAATTCAAATCATTATCGTAAATCAAAAGCTCACCTGTTTTAGTCATTACATAAATGTTTTTATCTGAGATTCCCACATCTTTTGTTCCGTCAAATGATTTTGAATTTATAATCTTAGCCTTGTCAAAAACTTTAATATATCCATCAAACACGACAATTAGTTTATCTTCAACATATTTCATTCTAAAAACCGGCTTGTCTATAAAAATATTCTTGTAAAAAAGTCCCTTATCGTCGTACATGTAAATCTTAGAAAAAATTCTTCCGTCACGTTTTCCAATCGTATTGAAAGAATAGTTGGATCCATTTGAAGCTATCAAACTAGATACCTCATCTTTGATATTAAAACTTTCCAGTATTTTCATGTTATTAACAATTGAAAATTCATTTGCTGTATCGACAATAATATGGTCTTTGTTCGCATAAATATAATCTATGTTCGATTTAAAAGATAACTTTGAATTCATCTTTCCTTTTGTATTATATTGCAATAAATCCTTTTTATCAATCAAATAAAGAAATTTACCATCGAAATAAAATGGATTTTTGTCGTCGTAATCTTTCTTCATTCTCAGATTGTCATTTTTGTACATGAAAATCTTGTTGTCGTAATGTGTTATAACGTAATTTTTCTTCAACACAGTGCTATTACCAGTATTAATATTGTACACATTTTTCTTAGAAAACATCATAATAGCCAAAACACATACGAGAATAGCGACAACGGCTAGTAGAATATAGTTTAAGTTTTCCTTTATTTTATCCATGATTTTCTCCAAAAACTTCCAAAACTTTCATTCTGGTATCGTAAAGTTGTTCATCTTTTACCAAAACAGTAACAATATCCCCTGTTTTCAAAATGCTGTCTCCATTAGGAACGTATTTTTCTCCATTTGAGTCTACTTCTGCAATTAATGCGTCTTTTGGAAAATCAATGTCTTTGATTTTCTTATTAGAAACACAATTTTCGTATCCAAGTTTTATATCAAACATTGTGAATTTGTCGTTGACACCATTTCCAACAACTCTTTTGTTCAACATTCTCTTTAATAAAACATCGTAAATTGGTTCGAAATCCAACGCCATACATATGAAATACGCCATGATTGAGCAGAATGCTAGTCCCAACAAATGCGTCATATTTCCATTTAATTCCAATACCAATACAACACTCAATAGAGGACTTCTAACCACAGCTGTTAGAACGCATACCATAGCTAGTACAACAAAATTTGATAAATAAACATCTTGTACTACTCCAAAATAATTCATCAAATTAAAATAAAATAATCCTGTTATTCCACCCAAAACCAAAACTGGCAAGAAAATACCACCTTGAGTTCCAGTCGCATAAGATGTCGATGTCATAAACATTTTGAATAACAAAAGTATTATTAAAAGCAAAAATGAATGGTAATTATGTGCTGCCATGTTTTCTATAAATGAATGTCCGCCACCTAAAATATCTTTGTAGAATAATCCAACTACAGATACAAATACAAAAAATATTGCTATTTTCAAATCTTGCTCCAGCTTAATCTTCGCAAATACATCTTGAAAAAACGTGATTGAATAATTAAACAGCTTTCCCACAGCACAGCAAAGTATAATCATCGGAATAATCAATAAATAGTATTTTGTTGGCAGTGCATAGGTCATTCCAAACGAAAACACTGGTTTGATTTTGAAAACCCAAACTGCAATAACATCTGCAATAACCGCTGCTGCAAAACTTATTGCAACTACTTTTTTTGAAAAAGATTTGTGAAGTTCTTCCAATATGAAAACAAGACCTGAAATTGGTGCTGAAAAAGCAGCTGAAAGACCTGCCGCAGCTCCTGCAGTTAAATACAATTTCTCATCCGTTTTGCTTTTTCCAAATTTTTCTGACAACCATTTTGCACTACTTGCCCCCAATTGTATAGAAGGGCCTTCTCTTCCCAAAGAAAGTCCCACTAATGAGGCAATTGCTCCTCCTACAATTTTGGAAACAGTAACTCTGAAACTATTTTGGTTAAATGCTCCAATAAGTTCTCCCTGAACTTGTGGAATACCACTACCACCAGATAACGGAGCCCATTTAAGTAATTTGCTGACAACAATTCCAAGTGCAAATGAACACACTACAATCAAAATTGATTTTGGAATACTGTCAGTTGAATAAATAGAATTTCTAACGATTTCTAATTTACTTAGCAAAAACCTGTAAAACACAGCTAATCCACCGGAAAATACTCCGATAGATAAACTTGCCAAGAAAAGTGACATAGAAGTTCCTATTTTAAACTTTTTCTTCATTAAATTATCACACTTTCTAAAAATTCTCTAAATCTATCCAAATTATACGTAACTGAAATGTATGTATCAATTCCTTCGCCTTCTATCAAGTTATTTTCTTCGTCTATTCTTACATTTGTTTGTGCGTAGATAAAATGATCTTTCTTAGAATAAGCGTATAATAAGAACAAATCTTCTATTAATTGTTCTGATGATTCATCGAACATTTCGTTTAAAATATCAGTGTAATCATTTTTATTAAATGTATCATTTGTAATCATGAACACACTCTTTTCATTTAATACACTCAAATCACTTTCGTTTGATTTGACGTATTTGTCGTACATGAAAATATCATCTAATGCTTCAAGTGATTCACTGTTTTGACCAAAAAACTCAGACAAGTATTTCATGTCAGAAAAATTAACCAAATCTATATTTTTGAAATCTCCTAAAAACCTTGATAATACAACGTCATTGTCACTCATAAAATCTTTTAGGAAAACAACTTCTACATCCCAATCCAAATTATCCAACAAATCCAGTACGTTATTGTTGACATCAGATTCTATTGTGATTAAAGATATTTCAAAAATTTCTATATTATATAAAATTACCAATAAATCCATAGCTTGTGTACTAGATTCAAAATTTACCCACAATTTTTTAAAGTCTTTTTTATTAAAATTTTCCATATTTTACATTTATCTCCATAATTTCTATATAATTAACATATATACTGTACTTAGTGGATAACCACTTATGTGTATTTTATTATATCAAAACACATAATATTTTAAAAATTAAATGGAGGAAGTATGGATTACAATTTAATTAACACAGAATTATCTCAATTATTGAGAGAAACTTATCGTAAAACAGACGCTTTATTAGCACCAATCTCAGATAAATACGGATTAACAATTATGAAGGTTAAAACTTTATTTGAGTTAGCTAAAAACGACGATTTAACTATTGGAGATATCGGAGTTTTAGTTGGAATGGCTGGAGGAAACATTTCTAACTTATGTAAAGCATTAGAAAAAGAAGGTTATGTTTCAAGAAAAAGATCTGAAAAGGACGAAAGAATTGTTACTGTTCGTTTGACAGAAAAAGGTAAGAAAATCATCAACAATATCGTTGAAGAAATTTCAGAAAAATACAAAAAACAAATTAAATTAACTAACGAAGAATACAACAGTATTATCAAAAGTTTGAATTTATTAAACGAAAAATTAAATGTTGAATTAATGTAGTGGCAAAATATGAAAGAAAACAAGCGAAATAAGAAAAAGATAATCATATATTATCTAATAGCTATAGTTCTTTATGCTGTGGTTGCCGGCTTGCTTTTCCCTACTTTTTCAAAAACAAAAGAAGAAGAAGTACCTTACAATAAATTTATCGAAATGCTCGATAAAGGAGAAGTTAAAGAGGTAAAAATATTAGACACTCATATCAATTTCAAAGCAAAAGACAAAAACAACGTTATTTACAAAGCAGGTTTGATAAGAGACGAAAAATTGGTCGACAGATTATTAGACAGTAAGGTTCAATTTTCAAGCGACATTCCGAGCAAATATGCTCCACTTTTATCAATTTTCTTGCAATTTATCCTACCATTTATAATAATATTTGGATTCTTGCAATTAGCAATGAGCCAAGCTACTAAAAAAATGGGAGGTAATGCTCTACAATTTGGTAAAAGCAATGCAAAAATTTATGTTGAAAGTCAAACTGGAAAGAAATTTACAGATGTTGCAGGTCAAGAAGAAGCCAAAGACGCTTTGCTTGAAGTTGTAGATTTCTTGCACGATCCAAAAAGATACAACGAAATCGGTGCAGTTTTACCGAAAGGAGTTTTGTTAGTTGGCCCTCCTGGAACAGGTAAAACATTACTTGCACAAGCTGTTGCTGGTGAAGCTAAAGTTCCTTTCTTTTCAATGAGTGGTTCAGAATTCGTTGAAATGTTTGTCGGATTAGGAGCCAGCAAGGTTCGTGATTTGTTCAAGCAAGCTGCAGAAAAAGCTCCTTGTATTGTATTCATCGACGAAATCGATGCTATCGGTAAGAGACGTGATACTGCGGGAATTTCTGGCAACGATGAAAGAGAACAAACACTTAACCAATTGTTAAATGAAATGGACGGTTTCGACGGAAATTCTGGAGTAGTAATATTAGCTGCTACTAATAGACCAGAAATTTTGGATCCAGCACTTACTAGACCTGGTAGATTTGACAGACAAATTCCTGTGGAACTTCCAGATTTACAAGGCCGTATCGATATTCTAAAAGTTCACGCTCGTAAAATTAAAATCGAAAAAGATTTGGATTACAAAGCAGTCGCTTTGATGACAGCAGGTACTAGTGGAGCCCAATTGGCTAATATAGTCAATGAAGCTGCATTAAGAGCTGTAAGAATGGGAAGAAATATCGTAACACAAGAAGATTTGATAGAATCTGTTGAAGTTGTAATTGCAGGTCAACAAAGAAAAGGCACAGTTATAACTCCAAAAGAAAAAGAACTAATAGCTTATCACGAAGTAGGACACGCATTAGTTGCCGCAATGCAATCACATTCCGCTCCTGTAACTAAGATTACAATTATTCCTAGAACAAGCGGTGCATTGGGTTACACTATGCAAGTAGATCAAGAAGAAAAATTCCTCATGAATAAAGAAGAACTATTCAACATGATAGTTACATTAACAGGAGGAAGAAGTGCAGAAGAAGTTGTGTTCAACACAAGAACTACAGGCGCTTCTAATGATATAGAAAAAGCTACAAAAATAGCACGTGCGATGGTTACTCAATATGGCATGACTGACGAGTTTGATATGATGAGCTTGGAAACTACTAACTCAAAATATCTAGGCGGAGGTAATACTTTAGCTGCAAGTGATCAAAAAGCAGGACAAATAGATGATAAAGTAGAATCTATAATAAAATCTGCTCACGAAAAAGCTCGAAATATATTGACAGAAAACATCGACAAACTTCACGAAATTTCAAAATTTTTACTAGAAAAAGAAACCATCACAGGCGAAGAATTTATGGAAATTCTTAACCTAGAAAATGAAAAAAAATCTGAAGTAGATGAAAATACAGTGAAAAAAGATGGAGTCGATGATACTACAGTCAGCGATTTATAAAAATAAAAACATTCTCTGTTTTGAGTTCTTGCTCAATATCAGAGAATGTTTTTTATGTTATTTCATTTGATTGTTGAAACGAGTTTTTAATATTGAATAAAATGCTACGAACAAAATTGCTCCTGCTGCAAAAATCACCCAAGTGATTTCCCATCTATTTGTGTATAAACTAACCCCAACATATATCGCTGTTATTATAAGCCAATAAGCTGTAACATATCCGCTCGTCTTTTCTCTCAATTTTTTATTTTTTATAGTGTAATCTTCTACTTGAAGTAACATGTTATAACTTGATATCACAGAAAGCTTTTTGATTAAAATATTAGTAGCTGCTGATACAATAATTAACAACAATATTACAGACGATAATTGTAATATTTCACTGTCTAATATAGATACAAGTATAACAGGAATCACACATAATATATACATTATTATCGCAGCGGCTATTGCTTTATTATCTTTTTGTTCTCTATCCTCCTTTTTCTTTTCGACTATTCCTCTTACACCATATGATAAGTTGAATGATTCTTTTGAAATAAAATCATATTTTTCAATTAAATTCGCTTTCACTATCAATTTATATATTCCAAAAGCTATTATAAGAAATAATACAATAGTCCCTCCTATTACTAAAGAATCCTCGCTCTTAACATTTGTTGTCAACGCTATGATTTGAGATACCAAAACTGCTAGAGGAGATATTATGAATAAGCTTATGCTATCAGCAACATTATTCGAAAATTCTTCGTATGCACTCATAAAATCATTAGCATCTTCTACACTAATTGTCTTCTTATGCTCCAACTCTTCTACCGTATCATCCGAATATTCAATATCATCAATTTCATCTTTTAATAAGTAGTCTGTTTTTACTCCAAAAACATCACTCAATTGAATAATCTTATTGATATCTGGAATTGAGTTTCCCATTTCCCATTTCGATACAGATTGCCTGCTAACGCCTAACTTTTCTGCCAACTCTTCTTGAGTTAGATTATTCTTTTTTCTAAGAAGAATTATCTTATCACTTAATATCATTTCAAACCTCCTTGAATTTTTGTTAATTTAATTTTATGAAATCTTGCAGTTGATTGCCACAAACTTTGATTTGAAATTACGCAACCACCGGTTGCTTTTATGATATTTACAGCTTTTTTATAAAAAAACTAGCCTGAAGATCAATCAAGCTAGTCATTTTGTTTTTATAAGTTTTCAATTTTATTTGTAATATTTTCCAAATAATTTGTTTCGACTTCATTTATTTTTCCAGTTTCAGTTAATTTCGAAATTTCTGGATTGATTGGAAGTTTGCAAACTGCATCGATATTTTCTTCTTGTGCAATTTTATCAACTGTACTAGTACCAAATACTTCGATGTGCTTTCCACAGTCAGGACATTCCAAATAACTCATGTTTTCAACAACGCCTATAACTTTCTTGCCCATCATTTTTGCCATGTGCAATGCCTTTTTCACGATTATTTCAACAAGTCCTGATGGAGACATAGCTACAACTATTCCCTTGATAGGAATTGATTGGAACACAGTTAAAGGAACATCCCCAGTTCCAGGTGGCATATCTACAAATAAGTAATCCAAATCTCCCCAGTTTACATCTTGATAAAATTGTTTAACAACACCTGCAATCACAGGTCCTCTCCAAATTACTGCATCATCATCATTTGGAAGCATTAAATTCATAGAAATAACTTTAATCCCATTTGATGTAGTAACAGGATTGATGTGACCATCTGCATCAGCAGTCGCTTTTTCAGTCAAACCAAAATATTTTGGTATAGATGGACCTGTTATATCTCCATCCATGATACCAACTTTATATCCTTTTTTTGCCATTTCATTGGCCAATAAACAAGTGACAAGGCTTTTTCCTACTCCGCCTTTACCACTTACAATACCAACGATGTTTTTTATATTACTCCCTGTATTTGATTCAATCAAAAAATTAGGAACTTTTCTTTCTGTCATAATTTCACCCCATTAAAAATTATACCTAAATATTCTCATATAATTTATTAATGTGTCAAGTTTTTGAAGAAATTCTTAATTCTTTCAAACAAACCAACCCTTTTACTAGAATGATTATTTTGTGTATTGTCTTTTTCATTTGATTTATAATTAATCACTCTGTCATCTTTATCATCATTTTGAGTTTGTTTTTCGGCGTTTTCTTTTGCTATATCTATTAACATTTCTTGCGCTATTTTACCATCAGTATTTTCAACTTTTGAATATGTTTTGTCTACGTTTAATTTTCTGATTTTAGTATCATCGGCAAACATTATGTCCATAAAATTCAATATTCTATGCTTAATAAAATCATCGTAAATAGGAACAGCTACTTCCACTCTTTTTCTAATATTTCTAGTCATGAAATCCGCAGAAGAAATGTATACTTTGCAGTCTTCAGCTTTTCCAAATTGATAAATTCTATGATGCTCCAAAAATCTCCCTACAACTTGGTATACATTGATATTTTCAGTCTTGTCCTTAACTCCTGGAACTAAACAACAAATTCCTCTAACCATCAAATCAATCTTTACTCCTTTACAAGAAGCTTCAGATAATTTATCGATTAATTTTCTATCTGAAATTGAATTCATTTTTAGCCTAATATACCCATCATCTGAAAATTTCGCCTTCTCAATTTGTTCATTAATGAGCTTGTCTAAGCCAACTTGCATAGAATGAGGACTGACCATTAAATGCTTGTATTCGCCATTTAGATTTCCTATCAAGAAATTATCGAAAAGTTCCTTTGCATCTTCTCCAATTTCATGCCTTGTAGTCATATAAGAGAAATCAGTGTAAAGTTTTGCTGTTTTTTCGTTATAATTTCCAGTACCAATTTGAGTAATGTATGAAATTTTATCATTCTTAATTTTAGTAATCAAACAAACCTTAGAATGGCACTTATAATGGTCAAATCCATAAATTATTCTACAACCGGCATTTTCTAATCTTGATGACCATAAAATGTTGTTTTCTTCATCAAATCTCGCTCTCAATTCCATAAGAACCACAACCTCTTTGCCGTTTTCAGCAGCTTTAATTAGAGCTTTTGTGATTTCAGAATTTTTTGCCAACCTGTAAATCGTAATCTTAATTGAAACTACTGACTCATCTTCAGAAGCTTCATTCAAAAGTCTTATAAATGGGTCAATTGATTCGTAAGGAAAAGAAAGAAACAAATCCTTATCGTATACTTGCTCTATGACCGATTTTTCTTTTGATATCATAGAAGAATCTTGTGGAGCAAATTCTTCATAAGTATATTTTTGAATTACATCCTTTGGCATATCGTATACCAAATCAAACAAAAATCCACATCTCATTGGACTTTTTGTGACAAACATACGATGTTGTGTCAAATTCAAGTTTTTCAACAAAAAATCCTTAGTATCATCATTAGGAAATTCATTAATTTCGAGTCTCACAGGCCTCAATCTTTTTCTGAGTTTTATCATCTTTTTCATATAAGATCTGTAATCATCGTCTAATTCTAAATCTTCATCATCATATTCGATGTCAGCATTTCTTGTTACAGACAAAATGTATTTTGATTGACATTCATAATTATCGAATATTTCTTGACCAAATTCCCTTATGATATCCTCAATTAGAACAACTTTAGTGTCAGATAGTTTAAAGTACCTTTTAATTTTATCTGGAATTTGGATCAATCCCATAAATTGTTTTTTGCTCTTAGATTGAGAAGTCAGTTGAAACAAAACTACAATAGCTAAATTAGGAATTTGAGGAAATGGATGAACCCTGTCTACTATCTGAAAGCTCAATATAGGAGCAATCGTAGAATTAAAGTAATAATAAACAAGCCTTTTTTCTTTATAATCCAGATCATCTACTTTACAAATATTTACATTTTCTTTTTGTAAATCTTTTTTTAAATCTTCATAAACAGAATCTTTTTTCTCATATAACTTTTTAGATTCATCCATGATACAATCTAATTGCTCTTGTGCATTCATCAAAGTCTTATTGTCAATAACTTTCTTTTTCATATCGTTGATATCAGTAAGACTACCCGCTCTAACCATGAAAAACTCTTCAAAATTAGTATCAAATATTGAGAAAAACTTCAACCTTTCAAATAATTCCACATTCTTTTCCGATGCTTCCTCAAGAACTCTTTCGTTAAATTTCAACCACGATAGTTCCCTATTTTGCGTAAACGAAATATCGTACATTTTATCCCCTTCCTAAAATTTTATGATAAACAAAACCTTCCCTAACTCCAGTCATGCTAATTCTAATAATATCTGCATAAAAATATTTAGAAATTCTATACAAAATAATCATTCCTGGAATTAATGTGTGAACCCTATCCGCCTTAACCTTTAAAATAAGTTTCATTTTTTCTCTATCAGGCATACTCATGAGTGTATTAATCAATTTTTTTAGTCCATCCATAGTAATAATCACATTACCAGACTCTTTATCATAAATTTCATTGTATAATTTCAAACAAGCACGAGCTGTTCCTCCGACCGCACACACGATATCGTGTTGTACTCTGTTAAGATTATTAGATGCAAGCATTAATTTAATATCATCTTCTAACAATTTCTTCTCATCATTTGTCATAAACAAATTTTTTGAAAAATTATCGAATGCTACAAGCGATCCGATATTTAAACTTGAAGTTCTAACAACTTTTCCTTGTTCGAAAACTACGATTTCGCTACTTCCTCCTCCTATATCAGTTAGAATTCCACTTTTTGAATCAATTCCCGCACCTAAAAAAGATAACTTAGCCTCTTCTTCTCCACTTATTAGCTCAATATCCATTCCAACTTCTGTTCGTACCCTCTCAATTATCTCTCGTCTATTAGAAGAATTTCTAATTGATGCCGTAGCAATTGCAAAGGTTTTTGAAATATCTTCGAAATTTGATATTAAATTCTTGAATTCATTTAAAGTATTGATTAGTTTTTGAATGCCGTGTTCATTCATGACACCTTTTTCAATGAACGATGCTAAAGATGCTGTGGACTTTTCATTAAAAAGATTTTTGGTAGAATCTTTAATCACCTTATATACTGATAATCTTATTGTATTTGAACCTATATCTATGACTGCATAAATCATTAATAACACCTCTTTACTTAATTTTACTATATATTATCTGTTTTTCTAAGTGTTTTACAATAAATTATCAAATTGCTTACATTAATTTTACAAATTATATAATGATTTTTACAATCTATGTTTAAAATTGCAAAACCGAGGGTATAAATAACACTGTAATAGATTATGACCAATAAGGAGGTGTTATATATGGGAATTTTATCATGGATTATAGTAGGAGCATTAGCAGGATGGATAGGATCTAAAATAACTGGTAATGATGCAAACATGGGAGCAGGTGCTAACATTCTTTGCGGAATTGTCGGAGCTACAATCGGTGGCTGGGTAATGAGCATTATCGGAAAAAGTGGAGTAAACGGATTCAACCTTTACAGCATTTTAGTTGCAATTTTAGGTTCAGTAATATTATTATCTATTATTAATGCTATTAAAAAGAAAAAATAAATTGATTTTATATGGTATGTCAAGTTTGGCATACCATTTTTTTGTTTTTATCATCAAAAAGACTGATATTTGAATCTTTAATCTTATTAATGTAAGTTTTGTTAAAATTTGACAAATATTAATTATCATATTATAATTTAACAATATGATATATGGAGAGTTGTCCGAGTTGGCCGAAGGAGCATGATTGGAAATCATGTAAACATTCACGTGTTTCAAGGGTTCGAATCCCTTACTCTCCGCCATGCACTAGATGGGGAATTAGCGATGCCCTGTAACCTGCAATCGCTACAGCAGGATCGAATTCCCGAGCGAGGGATTAAAAGTGTTGGTATGAACTTAACAAGTGGTGTTGAGAAGTGGGTCTCACGCAACAGGAACCTGTGAACCTGGTCAGGATCGGAAGGTAGCAGCCATAAGCAGTCATTCCTGTGTGATGTGAGGGTGCCTATTTTGAGCTAACTGTTAAGGATCGCCTCCGCTTTTTTTAACAGACTCGGGTGTGCTTACATACTTTACTAGCCTAAGGCTGGTATTTTTTTTTGCAAAATTTATCCTTATAATTTCCCTCTATTATTATCAGTATTCTATTTTTAGCAAAACGAATAATAATTCCAATTAAATTTAGACAAATAAAAAACACCACTTTCGTGATGTTTTCTATCTCTTATAAATAAATCTTGAGTTATATTATAATGAACCTTCTTTGCCATTTGTTTCATAATGTACACTCATATTCTTAACGTGTTTATGAAGCATTATGATTGCAATAATGTTAGGGATTACCATTAGTGAGTTTGTTAAGTCTGCTGTGTTCCATACTAAGTCTACTTCTTGTAAAGAACCTGCAATGATACATAACAATACTAAAATTCTGTATGGCCACAAACCTTTATGACCGAATAGAAATCTAATATTTGTTTCACCGAAGTAATACCATCCAACTATTGTAGTGAATGCAAAGAATCCTAATGCTACTGCTAGTAAAATTGTACCAGCTGGTCCAAAAGCTCTAGTGAAAGCTTCTTGAGTAACTAATGCACCGTTAAGACTTTTATCTGTCCATGCACCTGTTACTAAAATCATTAATGCTGTTACTGTACAAATAACTATAGTATCTATGAATACACCAACCATAGCTGTGTAACCTTGTAATACAGGGTGAGCTACATGAGCTGTAGCGTGAGCATGTGGTGTAGAACCCATACCAGCTTCGTTAGAGAACAATCCTCTACCAACACCTTTTGCTGCTGCTGCCTTAATTGTGATACCTAATGCACCACCAAGAGCTGCTTCTGGGTTAAATGCTGCTTGGAATATAAGTTTAAATGCTGGTCCAATTTGATCATGGAACTTAACCATCATAATTATTGCTGCAACTATATAAATCAAAGCCATAATTGGAACTACTAATTGAGCAAAGTTTGCAATTCTCTTAATACCACCGATGAAAACTCCACCAGCTAATATTGCAACTATAACACCCACAATAATAGGATTAAGTTTACCGCCTGTAGCGGCTACAACACTTGTTGCGATTGAGTTTGATTGAACTATATTTCCTACGAATCCTAATGCTATTACAATTAAAATTGCAAATGCTGTTGACATTACTTTTGCTAATCCAGGATGAGTTGGTCCAATACCGTTTTTAATGTAGTAAGCAGGACCTCCGACGTAGTTACCTTCGTCATCTTTTTCTCTAAATTTTTGTGCTAAAACTGCTTCAGCATAGATTGTTGCCATACCTAATATTGCTGCAAGCCACATCCAGAATATTGCACCTGGACCACCTGCCATGATTGCTGTTGCAACCCCTGCAACGTTTCCAGTACCTACTTGAGCTGCAATTGCTACTGCTAAAGCTTGGAAAGAAGATACTCCTTCATCTTCAGATTTCTTTTCTTTTGAGAAAACTCCTCCAAAAGTTTGTTTAAATGCTGCGCCTAATTTTCTAAATTGAACGCCTTTTGAATAGATTGTGTAGAATATACCACAACCTAAAAGTGCGATCAATAATATGTTGTTACTTAGAAAACTATTGATGGCCACTATGGTATCGTTTAATGCTTTTTGATCCATAATATTTCCTCCTTAAATTTTTTGAGATACTTGAAAACCTTTATTGTGATTATACTATGATACAACAAATTTTCTCTCAAATTTGCTTATTTCAAGCAATTTATCGCTTTTACCCTGGATTAATAAATAAATTAATGCTTTTGCTTGAATAAGTAAGTCTAACCAAATCACTTATGAAAATCTTTTCATATCTCTTAACTATTATTATACTATGTTTTTAGTAAAATGCAATAACTTTACTAATTTTTTTATTATTTTACAAATATTTATCGTTTTATTGTAAACTAACTGCTATATTACGCTAACAGCTTAATTATTACATTTTTGTTATAATTATTTCCCCTTCTTAAATAAGAGCCTAATAGTGATTTTTTTTAGTGTTTGTGATATTATTATTTATAGAGTTCTTACTCTAAAGAATTTTAAGGAGTGAATTTACATGTATGATTTAATTATTATTGGTGCAGGTCCTGCTGGTTTATCAGCTGGTTTATACGCTGCACGTGCAAAAATGAACACATTGATAGTTGAAAAAGAAAAAACTGGTGGACAAATCACTACTACTGATTCTATCGAAAACTATCCAGGTGGAATTGTTGGAGAATCTGGCCCAAGCTTAATTAAAAAAATGGCTGACCAAATTGACAACTTCGGTCTTGAAATTAGAAGAGCAGATGTTGTTGACGTAGATTTTTCTGACAAAGTAAAAAAACTTACATTAAAAAACGGAGATGTATTAGAAGCTAAATCAGTTATTATAGCTACTGGTGCTGCTCCAAGAAAATTAGGATGCCCTGGTGAAAAAGAATTCACTGGTAAAGGTGTATCTTACTGTGCAACTTGTGACGCAGATTTCTTTACTGACTTAGAAGTATTTGTTGTTGGTAGCGGTAACTCTGCAGTTGAAGAAGCTACTTACTTAACAAAATTCGCTAGAAAAGTTACTTTATTAGTTAGAGGCGATCACTTGAAATGTGATAAAACTGCTGAAGACGAAGCAAAAGCTTGCGATAACTTATCTATGAGATTTAACACTTCTATTAAAGAAATCAAAGGTGAAGGAATCTTGGAATCAATCGTTATGGTTGACAAAGAATCAGGTAACGAAGAAGAATACCACTGTGACGAAGATGACGGAACTATGGGTGTATTCGTATTCGTAGGTACAATCCCTTACTCTGATGTATTCAAAGGTAAAATCGAATTAGATGATTACGGATATGTTTTAGCTGACGAAGAAATGCACACTAACGTTGAAGGCGTTTATGTAGCTGGTGATGTTAGACAAAAAACTCTACGTCAAGTAGTTACAGCTGCTGCAGACGGTGCTATCGCTGCTACTCAAGCTGAAAAATACGTAGATAAATTCTAAATTTCATTTATTGAGATTTTCTATAAAAGAATTGCAGATTTCCGCTGTGAAATTTGCAATTTTTTTTTATTATGATATTATAATGATGTCAACGAACGATAGGCGTTCGATTGTGGTAATTTCATTCTTCTTATTAGAATGAAAAATATATTTTAAAATAAAGAAAGGATGTATTATGGGTTTTTTAGAAAATAAAAAAGTTATAATCATTGGAGACCGTGACGGAATTCCAGGTCTTGCAATTGAAACATGTGTAAACACAGTAGAAAATACAGAAGTAATTTTCTCAAGTACTGAATGCTTTGTCTGAACTAGCGCAGGAGCTATGGACTTAGAAAACCAAAAGAGAGTTAAAGACTTCGCTGAACAATACGGAGCTGAAAACGTAGTGGTTCTTCTAGGTGCCGCAGAAGCTGAAGCTGCAGGTCTTGCAGCTGAAACAGTAACAGCAGGTGACCCAACATTCGCAGGCCCATTAGCAGGCGTTGAACTTGGATTGTTAGTTTACCATGTTGTAGAAGAAGAATGTAAAGAACAATTCGATGCTGACGTATATGATGAACAAGTTGGTATGATGGAAATGGTTCTTGACGTTGATGAAATCGCTGAAGAAATGAACGATATCAGAAGCGATTATTGCAAATTTTTATAGAATCTAACATTTCACTTAAAAGTGAATATTCTTCTTATTATTATTTAAAAGAAAAAACAGCCTCTTTGGAGGCTGTTTTTTTATAGATTTTCAATTTTTGCGCTAAATTATATCGTTACATATTTATCTGATTAATAGTAAATTTTTATAAATAAACTCTCGAAAAAAGTCAGCGAAATAAATCGCTGACCTAATTTTAATCTTCAAATTCGATATTATTTCTTTGTGCTGCTTCCATTCTTTGTTTTTTAGCTTTTCCTGTTGCACTTCTTATAATCATCCATGCCAATAGAATCATTCCGATATATCCATTAACAACGTATACTATGTTTACTAAAGAGTCAAACTCCAAAGTTAATCCGATAACTGCACCAACAACTCCTGCTATTAAAGTAAAAGTTTTATATTTCTTAGTTCCTTCATCGAAAAATCTTCCTGTTACTGTCCATAACAATGGAACAGATGTTGTAAATATACCTAACATTATAAATATTGAGAAGACTGTCGCAAGAATTGGATTAATTTTTCCTGCTAATACTAAAACTGGAATTTGTGAGTCGTACAAATCAGGAATTGATAATATGATTGCTATACTCATGATGAATATCGCAACTGAAAATCCTGTAGCACCAACAAAAACCCCTGCTTCTGCATCTTTAAGACTTTTTGCCTTGTTACCAACTTCAGCTAAGAATGCAACTAACCATATCATATTAAATCCAACATAAGATCCTGCTGATAAAAAGAAGTTACTGCTTGCAACTTTAACTTTACCTGAATCAACCAATTGACCCATTAAATCCAAACTACTTCCCAACTTATCCATATTCATTAAAATTGAGATAAGACCAATTATAATTGCCATAATTGCGATAACTGGACCAATTTTCCCAATAACATCGACAATTTTTCCCAATCCTAACATAACAACAAGAATACAAACAGCTGCCATAATAGCTCCACCTACATATTGGGGAGCATTGAAGTGTTGAACAGCTGTAGCTTGTGCACCAGCAATCATAACTGTGTATGATAGAAAAATAAAAAATACCGCGTAATAATCTACAATTCTTCCTATTTTATTACCGCACATCAATTTGTAAATCTCATTTGGTTTTTCAAACTTTGAATAATAACCATCATTTAAGAATGATAATCCTGCAAACGTAAACAGTCCAAAGCAAATCATAATCCCAATTAATCCATATAATCTATATGAAGAAAAGAATTGTAAAATTTCTTGTCCAGTTGCAAATCCTGATCCTATAAGTAATGCAATAAATGCTCCGGCATAGGTTATTACCTGCCCTACATTATACTTTTGTTTCATAATTTACCTCCTATTGATTTTTCTTCTGATTGATATTATTAAGTGTATCGTTTTCCAAAAAATGCAAAGAGTTAAATATTATTAACTTGAAATTTTTACATCAAAACAATAAACAGTAAAAAACAAGGATTAAATCCTTTTTAGTCATTATAACATATTAATTCTAACTTTGTAAATATTTTCCTGCAATTTTTATAAAATTTTTGTCTAAAAAATCAAAAAACTCCGAATCGCAAACCCGGAGTTTTCCTCATTTTTCCTATAGTATATTAGATTTTATCACATTTACAATTCTATCAAAATCTTTTTCGAAAATACATCTTAAATCCATAAAGAAAGTATCATCATGAACAGTTCCTATAATATGTTCATCAGATAACCTAAGTCTTCTTTCAAATTCTGAAACCTTCATGTCTGGTTTTATTGCAATAGAATACGAATTTAATCTGTCAAGTGGATATGCTCCACCACCAACTTCGCTTTGAGATTCCATAATTTCCATATTCAAGTCCACTTCTTTTTCTATCATAGATTTAAGTTTTTCTGCTTTTCTAAGAATTTCTTCTTTTGGCATGGATATCATCTTCAAAGTTGGGATATTTGCAATTGCCTTTTCATCATCTAAGTAGAATTTTAGAGTTTCCTCTAAAGCTCCTAATGTAAATTTATCAACTCTGAAAGCTCTCAATAATTGATTTTTCTTGATTTTAGATACCAATTCTTTCTTTCCAACAATAATTCCTGCTTGAGGTCCACCTAGTATTTTGTCGCCAGAGAATGATACCAAATCAATTCCTTCATTTATACAATCCTTCACAGTTCTTTCATAACTAAGTCCAAACTTTGACAAATCTATCAGTGAACCTGAACCCAAATCTTCTATTAAATGTATGTCTTTTTCATCACACAAATCTCTCAATTCATCTCCACTTACACTTTCGCTAAATCCTACTACAGAATAATTGGAAGTATGAACTTTCATTATAAGCGCAGTTTCTTCATTAATATTATCTTCATAATCGTATAAGTGTGTTTTGTTAGTGGAACCTACTTCAACTAATTTTGCGCCTGACTTTTCCATAATAGAAGATATTCTAAAAGATCCTCCGACTTCTACCAACTCTCCTCTACTGATAATCGCTTGTTTGTTTTGGCAAAGAGTGTTTAAAACTAGAAAAACAGCCGCAGCATTATTGTTTACTACTACAGCATCTTCTGCTTTAGTAATTCTTTTAAGAAGTTCTACTGCATGTACATATCTTGACCCTCTTTTGCCTTCATCGATGTCGTACTCTAAGTTTGAGTAATTTCCCGCAATTTTACACAAATTATCTACAACTTTCTCATTTAATAATGATCTACCGAGATTAGTATGTAAAATAACTCCTGTTGCATTTATTACAGGTTTCAATGATGGAGAGAAATTTTTGTCCATTAATTCAAACGCTTTGTCTATTACATCTTTATTGTAAAAATCAAATTCTTCTTTATTTAATATTCTATTTCTAAAAAATTCTATGGATTCTCTTACAGAATCTTTGATTAAGCTTTCAGGATAATCATTGTATGCTTTTAAAATTTCTTCAGATTCTAAAATTTCTGAAACTTGAGGAAGTTTTTTAAACATTTCTTGTAAATTAGCTCCCATTTTTATTTGTCCTCCATTTTCTTCTATATAATATTACTGTATTTGACATTAACTTATGAGTAAATTATAATATAAGTGCAGAGAATTGTCTATCATATAGCGATTGGATGATTGTAATCGCTTTATTATTTTGCAAATAATTCTATTTTTTATTTAATCATTAATGTTTTGGTTTTAACAAAATGAATTTTATATAGTAAAGCATTTTGTTATTTTTTATGAGCGGTTATTATGATTTCCTATATATGATTACATTTGACTGATTTTGTTATATAATAATATTGAGCTTAAAAGATAGCTTATAACGAATCAAAAGACAGGTAGGGTAAAAGATGTTATTAATCACAAACAATGAATATTTTAAAGATGCTATCAAAAGAACTGATGTAAAAGTTGAATACATGGATATCGACTACATCGGAATTTTGAAAAAAGCACGCGATTTAATTCATCAAAATTATCGCCTAGTAACTCACCCACTTTATGGATCAGTAAAGCCAAACGAAACGGTTTTTAGATCGGTTATTTTGGAAAAGGGTGACAAATTTGATACGGATTCATTAATGATGATTGAAGAATGTATCAATACTGCAACTAAGTTTATGAATATTTCTAAGCCAAAGCGTTGGCCAGCTGAAATCTTAGATGATTTTAGAGTTGTCGATTTCGATATTATTAGTCAAACTTTGGATAGGATATTAATATAAAAATTTTAGGAGGCATTTGAAATGTTAGAATTAGACAAGAAAACTTTTGAACCAGAAGTATTAGAAGCTGAAGGATTAGTATTCGTAGACTTCTGGAGTGACGGATGTGAACCATGTAAGGCACTTATGCCAGGCGTTCATGAATTAGCTGAAAAATACGGTGACAAAATTAAATTCTGTTCACTAAACATTACTTCAGCTAGAAGAGTTGCTATCAAACAACAAGTATTAGGATTACCAACTATGTTAATGTACAAAGACGGTCAAAAAATTGATGAAATCAATAAAGATGACGCTAATTTGGAAAACATAGAAGCAATGATCCAAAAACACTACAACTAATCTAAAGCTAGATTAAAGTAGAAGTAAATTAGTTAAAAACTCATTAGGGGGCATTCCCCTATTGAGTTTAAAATAAAAAATATAATAGGAGGTTAAGATATGCGTCTTGAATTAGGTAAGATTTTTATTAAAGACATCATCTTTGATGAAGGTGAGTCAAGAATCGAAGACCACATTTTGTATCTTAATAAGAAAGAATTAGCAGATGTATCAGGTGTAGCTGATGATGAACACTTAGAATCAATTGATTTTGATATCGCTCATCCAGGCGAAAGCACTCGTATAACACCAGTTAAGGATGTTAACGAACCAAGAGTTAAAGTTGAAGGTGGAGAAATATTCCCAGGATTATTAAACAAAGTTGATCCTGTTGGTTCAGGAAAGACAATCGCTCTTAAAGACATTGCTGTTGTTACAACAGGTAAAATCGTAGGATTCCAAGAAGGTATCATCGACATGTCAGGTTTAGGTGCTGAATACACTCCATTCTCTAAAACAGTTAACTTAGTAGTAACTATCGAACCAGTTGAAGGTGTTAAACAACACAATCACGAAGCTGGAGTTAGAATGGCTGGTTTAAGAATCACTGATTTCATCGGTAGATTAGCAAAAGATTTAGAAGCAGATGAATGGGAAACATTCGAAACTCTTCCAATCTTAGAACAAGTTAAACAATATCCAGAATTACCAAAAGTTGTATATGTTTACATGTTACAAACTCAAGGTTTATTACACGACACTTATGTTTACGGAGTTGACGCTAAGAAAATTATTCCAACTTTCTTATACCCAACTGAAATCATGGACGGAGCAATTTGTTCAGGTAACTGTGTAAGTGCTTGTGACAAAAACCCAACTTACGTTCACTTAAACAATGGTGTAATCAGAGAATTATACAAAGAACACGGTAAATCAATCAACTTCTTAGGAGTTGTAATTACTAACGAAAATGTATACTTGATGGATAAGATTAGACACTCTGACATGACTGCAAAACTTTGTGAATTCTTAGGAGCTGACGCTGCTATCGTATCACAAGAAGGTTTCGGTAACCCAGATACTGACTTAATCATGAACTGTAAGAAGATTGAAGGCAAAGGAATCCAAACTGTTATCATCACTGATGAATATGCAGGACGTGACGGTGCTTCTCAATCATTAGCAGATGCTGACCCAGCTGCAAACGCAGTAGTAACTGGTGGTAATGCTAACCAATTCATCACTTTACCAAAGATGGACAAAGTAATTGGTCACATCCAATTCGTTGACACTATCGCTGGTGGATCTGATGGAGCATTAAAAGATGACGGTACTATCGAAGTAGAAATCCAAGCAATTACTGGTGCTACTAACGAAACTGGATTCAACAGATTAACAGCAAAAACTTATTAATTAATAAAAAAGATTTATTCAAAATATAAACAAAATATAAACTTAAGAAAGGATAGTTATGGGATTTTTAGAAAATAAAAAAGTTATCATAATTGGAGACCGTGACGGAATTCCAGGTCTTGCAATTGAAACATGTGTAAACACAGTAGAAAATACAGAAGTAATTTTCTCAAGTACTGAATGCTTTGTCTGAACTAGCGCAGGAGCTATGGACTTAGAAAACCAAAAGAGAGTTAAAGACTTCGCTGAACAATACGGAGCTGAAAACGTAGTGGTTCTTCTAGGTGCCGCAGAAGCTGAAGCTGCAGGTCTTGCAGCTGAAACAGTAACAGCAGGTGACCCAACATTCGCAGGCCCATTAGCAGGCGTTGAACTTGGATTGTTAGTTTACCATGTTGTAGAAGAAGAATGTAAAGAACAATTCGATGCTGACGTATATGATGAACAAGTTGGTATGATGGAAATGGTTCTTGACGTTGATGAAATCGCTGAAGAAATGAACGATATCAGAAGCGATTATTGTAAATTTTTATAAAGAAAGGAAGTAAGCTTAATGGATAAAATTAAAGTTGTTCATTATATAAACCAATTCTTCGCTGGTATTGGTGGAGAAGAAAAAGCTGATACAAAACCATTTATAGCAGAACAATTACCTCCTATCTCTGCTCAATTGCAAAAAGCATTGGGAGAAGATTTTGAAGTAGTTAGAACTGTAGTATGTGGTGACTCATATTTCGGTGAAAATATGGAAGCTGCTCAAAAAGAAGTATTGGGAATGATCAAAGAAGCTAACCCAGACTTCGTAGTAACTGGTCCTGCATTCAACGCTGGTAGATACGGTGTTGCTGCTGGTACTATGGCTAAAGCAGTTAAAGATGAATTAAATATTCCTGTATTAACAGGTATGTATCCTGAAAACCCAGGTGCAGATATGTACAAAAAGGACGTTTATATCGTAGAAACTAAGAATAGTGCCGCTGGTATGAGAGACGCTATGAAGAAAATCGGTAAATTAGGTCCTAAGGTTGCTAAGGGAGAAGAAATTGGCGCTCCTAAAGAAGAAGGATATATTGAAAGAGGAGTTCGTGTTAACTTCTTCTCAGACAAAATCGGTTCTCAAAGAGCTGTTGAAATGCTTATTAAGAAAATTAATGGCGAAGAATTCGAAACAGAATATCCAATGCCTGCATTCGATAGAGTTGAACCTGGTAAAGCTATCAAAGATTTATCAAAAGCAAGAATCGCTCTTGTAACTTCTGGTGGTACAGTTCCAAAAGGAAACCCAGATCACATTGAATCATCTTCAGCAACTAAATACGGTTCTTATGATTTCCACGGAATCGATGATTTAACAGCTGAAAACTCTGAAACAGCTCACGGTGGATACGACCCAGTATACGCTAACGAAGATGGAGACAGAGTTACTCCTATCGATGTTATGAGAGAATTCGAAAGAGAAGGCGTTATTGGTTCATTACACGAAACTTGGTATTCAACTGTAGGTAATGGTACTGCCGTTGCTAATGCTGATGCTTTCGGTACTGAAATTGGTGAAAAATTATTAGCTGACAACGTAGACGCAGTTGTTCTTACTAGTACCTGAGGTACTTGTACACGTTGCGGTGCAACGATGGTAAAAGCAATTGAACGTACAGGACTTCCTGTTGTTCATATTTGTACAGTTACTCCTATCTCATTAACAGTAGGTGCTAACAGAATTGTCCCAGCTATTGCTATTCCTCACCCATTAGGAAACCCAGCATTAACTAAAGAAGAAGAATATAGTCTTCGTAAAAAGATTGTTATGAAAGCATTAAACGCTTTGACTACAGAGGTAGAAGATCAAACAGTTTTTGAAGACTAATTCAAATATAAATAAATAATAAAGGAGAATAGTTAACAGATGAATTTTCCAGTATTAAAGGGAGCTGGCTATGTATTAGTCAACACTCCTGATATGATTATCCAAAACGGATCAACATGTCAAACTGAAAGAGTAGTAAACCCAGATTCTGAATTCTTAAAAGAAGTTGGAAAACACATTAGAAGTTTTGATGAGGTAGTAAAATATCTTCCTAACCAAGTTTATATAGGAAATTTATCTCCTCAAGAACTTGATAATTATGAAATGCCATTTACAGATCATTCTTACGAAGAAGGTAAGGCTGATGGTAAAATGGGTAAAATCGTAAAACAAGACGTATTCATTGCCCTATTACAAATGAGTGATGCATTCGACTTAGTTAAACTTTCTGAAGAATTCGTAAACGAAATCAAACCAGTTATTGAAGAAGAATATCCTATTTTGGAACCATATTTTTCTCACTTAAAAGGTTCTGATATTTCAAATGCTCAAGAATTATTCGACACTCACATGGCAGAAGCTTTATACCACGATGGTAAAGTTTGTGGTTATATCAAAGCAGCTCATGATATCGACGTAAACTTAAGCGCTCACACAATGTTTGAAAACTTAGTAGTAAAAGCTTCAGGTGTATTAGCAGCTGTAGAATTAGTTACTAAGAACGACATTAATAGAGATGATATAGATTATGTAATCGAATGTTCAGAAGAAGCCTGCGGAGACGTTAACCAAAGAGGTGGCGGTAACTTTGCAAAATCAATCGCTGAAATCGTAGGATTACAAAATGCAACAGGTTCTGATACAAGAGGATTCTGTGCAGCTCCTATTCACTCATTAATTGAAGCAAGTGCTTTAGTTAAATCTGGTGTTTATAAGAATGTTATGGTAGTAGCAGGTGGTTCAACTGCTAAATTAGGTATGAATGCTAAAGACCACGTTAAAAAGGGCTTCCCAGTTCTTGAAGACGTAGTTGGTGGATTTGCAATATTAATCTCTGAAAATGATGGTGTTCACCCAGTATTAAGAACTGACATCGTAGGACGTCACACAGTTAAGACTGGTTCTTCACCACAAGCAGTTATCTCTAGCTTAGTATCTCATTCATTAGAAGAAAATGGACTAAAGATTACTGATGTAGATAAATTCTCAGTAGAAATGCAAAACCCAGATATCACTAAACCTGCCGGAGCTGGAAATGTTCCTGAAGCTAACTATAAGATGATCGCTGCCCTTGCTGTTAAACAAGGAGACTTAGACAGAAAAGAATTAGCTAATTTCATTAAAGAAAAAGGCTTAGTAGGTTGGGCTCCAACACAAGGACACATCCCATCAGGTATTCCTTATGCAGGACATGCTATTAAAGACTTAACTGAAGGAGATTACAACAGAGTAATGTTCGTTGGTAAAGGTAGTTTGTTCCTAGGTAGAATGACTAACTTATTTGATGGTGTATCTATCGTTATGGAAAGAAATGATGGTAAAATGGAAGATGAATCATCAGTTTCATCTGAATCAGAAAAGGATCAAATTAAGAAAGTAATCGCAGAATCCATGAGAAAACTAGCTGAAAATCTTTTAGCAGAATAGAGGTGTAGACATGGATAATAAAAAAATTTCCGAAGTATTTCTTGAAATATCTGAAGCTATCGAAAGCGGAAAATTTGGTAAGAAAGTAAAAATCGGTCTTACTACTTTAGGTAGTGAACACGGTGTTGAAAACATGAAAAAAGCTATTGAATTAGCTGATTCTGATCTTTTTGAAGTAGTTGTTATTGGTGAAAAAGTTGATGACGAACATGAAACTTATGAAGTTGATAACGATGAAGATATGTACAAAAAGATGGAAGAATTACTTGACAGTGGCGAAATTCAAGCCTGTGTAACTCTTCACTACAACTTCCCTATCGGTGTTTCAACAGTTGGTAGAGTAATCACTCCTGGTACTGGCAAAGAAATGTTCTTAGCTACTACTACAGGAACTAGTGATACAGAAAGAACAAAAGCTATGGTAAGAAATGCAGTTGCAGGTGTTATCGCAGCTAAATCTTGTGGTATCACAAAACCAACAGTTGGTATTTTAAATATCGATGGTGCAAGACAAGTAGAAAAAGCTTTGAAACACTTCAAAGACAACGGATTCGATATCGAATTTGCTGAAAGCCAAAGAGCTGACGGTGGTATCGTAATGAGAGGTAATGACCTTCTTATGGGAAGCTGTGATGTAATGGTAACTGATTCATTAACAGGTAACTTATTAATGAAGATGTTCGGTTCATTCACATCAGGTGGTAACTACGAAACTACTGGTTTTGGATATGGTCCTGGTATCGGTGAAGGCTACGAAAGAAACATATTTATAGTATCTCGTGCTTCAGGTGCTCCTGTAGTTGCAAATGCTTTAAAATATGCTTTCCAAACTGTAGCTGGTGGAATTGATAACAATAAAAAATCTATCTATAAACAAGCTGCTAAGGCTGACTTCAAAGGCATCTTAGATTCTTTAACTAAGAAAGAAGCTCCAAAGGAATCTTCTGAAGAAGTTAAAATGCCAGACAAAGAAGTCGTATCTGCAACAATCTCAGGAATTGATATTCTTGAAATTGAAGATGCTGTTCAAGCTTTATGGAAAGAAAATATATACGCTGAAAGCGGTATGGGCTGTACTGGTCCAATCGTTCAAGTGTCTGATGCAAACTTAGATAAAGCATCACAAATACTAAAACAAAATGGTTATATAGAATAATTCTATAGGCTTTTAAAAAGATGTGTGATTAGTCACACATCTTTTTTTGTTACATATTTTTATTATTTTAGTCTGATAATAAAAAAAGACCAAAAGTTTATTAAACAATTGGTCTCAAATTTGTTTTTACTATTCTATTATATTTCTCCATCTCCAACCGTAAGTTTCACTTGCATTACATACAATTACGAATGCTAATGGATCTATTTCTTGAATGTATTTTTTAAGCATTATAAAATCTCTGTTGCTTACAACTGTTTGAACAATTTCTTTTTCCAATCCAGAATAAGCACCCTTTGCAGTGTAAATATTAGCAGATCTTGTAAGATTGTCTACTAAGAATTTGCTTACCTCATCAGGCTTCGAAGTAGTAATAGTGCAAAGTTTTGATGTATTCATACCATTAATTGTAAAATCTATTATTAAACCATTAAGTACAGTACCTACAAGTGAGTATATCGCTATTTCTGTTCCGTAGGCATACCATGCTGATAATGTGATAAGGAAATCCACCATCAAACATCCTTTACCCAACTCAATTCCCAAGTATTTATTCAATATCTTAGCGAATATGTCAGATCCACCTGTTGATGCGTAATTATTAAGTACAATCCCTACACCAGTTCCGTAAATCATTACTGCTGCTATTAATTGAATCATTTTTCCTTCAAATAATGGTTTTTCCATAGGAAATACAATATCTAAAATCCAAACCAATAAACTAAGTCCCAAAGAACAAATTATAGTTTTAAGTCCAAATGCTTTTCCTAGCATTATAAATCCTACGATAAATAAAACCGTGTTTATTATAATCAAAATTGGACCTGTTGAAATAGGAACGAAATTACCTATTACAATTGCCATTCCGGCTGCCCCACCTAGTGACAATTTGTTAGGTGCCAAGAAGAAATGAATTCCCAATGCAATAAGGATTACGCCTACTGCCATCATAATTACGCTTTTCCTTTTATTTCTCTTTTCTAAAGCGTCTAAATCAATCATATTATCCCCCTAGTATTTTTATGCAATAATATTATAACAATTGAATATACAATTTACAACGATATATTCAAATATTTCTAATAAGTATGTGCTTATGTTAATTTACAAAATATCAATAAATCTTTCTATTGGTAAGCCTCTAGCTTTATCTCTTATGTCCAAGGAAAGTTTTAATAATTCAGTTGTTTTCAAACTTGCATATCTTGCAGATTCAAATATAGATTTATTTTCTGTATATTGACTTATAAACAGCGCCGAAAACAAATCCCCCGTTCCAGCATACGATGTATCTATGTATTCATAGTAAATCTTATCATATTTCAAATTCTCATCCATACAAAAAACGAAGTGCTCATCATTTTCTTCAACGCTAGTTATAACAGCGTATTTTGCACCCATTTGTATCAGTTTTTCGGAAACATCTTTTATAGGATTGTCTATCATGGATGTTATTAATCTAGCCTCTGTTTCATTCGGGATTATAACAGTCGCTACATCGATAAGTTTTCTGAAATTTTCTATGTTTTTTTCATCCAAACCATTGTACAGTTTGCCATTATCAGCCATAATAGGATCCACTACAACATCTGGTGAATTTTTTTGTTTAGATATGAATTCTTTTATGATATCAACTTGCTCCAAGCTATTCAAAAATCCTGTAGCTATCAAATCAAAACTAAAATCCAATTCCTCCCAAACCTTTGTCGCTTCTCTCATGTATTCAGTTGTATCTAATATTGCAAATTTGCCATAATCCAACGTATTGCTTACAACAGCTGTCGGCAAATTAAAAACGCTTTTACCTTTGTTGCTAAGCACAGGAATCATACAGCTGAGAGCAACTCTCCCATATCCTGGCATATCATTGATTAGTAATATATCTTTCATGTTTTCTCCTCCATCTAATTATAACACTAAAAATAGATTTGTATATCAAATCAATCTTTATATTTTTGTAGATATTAACCTCTCGAATGCTCATATTTTCTGTGTTTTTTATGATATAATATCAGATGGAAATAAGGAGGGGCTTATGTTCAATTTTAATATAGAAGAGCACAAATTTAAATATATACATTTTATAGGAATCGGTGGAATATCAATGAGTGGTATCGCTGAGTTGTTAAACCACTACGGATACAAAATATCTGGAAGCGACAGAGAAGAATCAGATGAAACTAATAGACTAAAAAGTCTAGGCGTTGAAATATTTATCGGACAAAAAAGAGAAAATATCAAAAATCCTGACTTAATTGTATACACTGATGCAATCTTAGATGACAACGAAGAATTAGTTGCTGCAAGAGAACTTGGAGTAGATGTTGTAAGCAGGGGTGTCTTCCTTGGAGCACTCATGAGAAATTACAAATACTCCATAGGAGTTAGTGGATCTCATGGTAAATCAACGACAACTTCAATGATCGCGAAAATTTTAATTGATGCAAAAGTTGATCCGTCTATACTTTTAGGTGGAAAACTTGACGAAATCCAAGGAAATGTTCACTGTGGAAATAGCGAATACATGCTTACTGAAGCCTGTGAATACAAAGCAAATATACTAAACTACTACCCTTCTATGGCTATTATTTTAAATATCGACGAAGACCACTTGGATTTCTACAAAGATTTGAACCACATCGTAGCAACATTCATCGGCTACATGAAAAACTTAGACGAAAATTCCAAGGCAATAATAAATATAGATGATCCAAACTGCAAACCTCTGTTATCACACATCAAAGGTGAAATCATAACATTTGGTATCGAAAATGAAAAAGCTGATTATAACATTCACGATATAACTTTCAATGAAAATGGAAATCCAACTTTCGTGATTTCATCTAAAAAATTCGACAAAGATGAAGAATTCTCACTTTCTATAATTGGACGTCACAACATATACGATGCAGCGGCTGCGATTATCGCATGTTACGAATTCCACATCGATATCGACACTATAAGAAAAAATATGAAGGAATACCAAAATCTTCATAGAAGAATGGAGACTGTAGGTTTTTACAAAGGTTGTGAAATAAAGACCGATTATGGTCATCACCCTACCGAAATCAAAAATACATTGAAAGCATTAGATGAGCACAAAAAGGGTAAATTCTACTGCGTATTCCAACCCCACACTTACTCGAGAACAAAGATGTTATTGGATGATTTTGCCAATGCATTCTACGATTGTGATGAGGTTATAGTAACTGAAATATACGCTGCAAGGGAAAAATTCGACAGCAGCATTCATTCCACAGATTTGGTCGAAAAACTAGTTAAAAATGGCGTGAATGCAAAATACTACAAAACTTTTGAAGAAGCACGTGATTATATCCGATCTAAAGTTTCTGAGAATGACATGGTATTGACTACTGGTTGCGGAAACCCTGATGTACTTGCCAAAATGATTGTAGAATAATATGTGTACAACAATTATCGTAGACTATCCAAAAGGCTCTGTGATGGCACGTACGCTTGATTTTGAAGTGCCTTTGGAATACAATATGATATATATTCCAAGAGGATTTCATTATGCGGATGATTTATATCACAAACCTCTGCGTTCAAAATATAAAATGATGGGAATGTGTTTTAGAAATCTGTACCCTATAAAAGATGGTGTAAATGAACACGGACTGTGCGGTTGTACGAATATGTTTATCGCAAATAATTTGTTCAGCAATCATCCAGTTGAAGGAAAAATAAACACAAATTCACTAGATTTTATGAATTTTGCACTTGGAAATTACAAAACAGTTGAAGAATTGTTAAATGATTTGGACAATATTCACCTAGCTAACAAAGATGTTGATGGAAATTCTGTGATATGCCCTGATTTCCACTTTATGTTTGTCGACAGAACAGGTGATTCAACGGTTTTGGAATACAAAAATCACAAATTAGTCCCATGTGGAGATAATCCTAAAGTAATGACTAATTCACCAAAATATTCTTCACACGTTAAAAGATATGAAAAATCCGTCGGTGATTTGTCCAAGTTTAATCAGATAAAAGATTTGACAGGAGCCTATGATCCTGTGAGTAGATTTATCAGAGCAAAATACATCCTGTCAACTCACAAGAAATCTAATAATGTAAATGAAGCATACTCATCAGCATTTAGTATCTTAGAGCCCCTAAAAATCACTGAGGGCTTTTTTAAGAACGATTCACACGATTACTATACATTTACTAGGTATATAAGTGCTTTCGACACACAGACCGCTTCTATGGCTGTTAGAACGCATTCCAATACTCAAACTTATTTGATAGATTTTGATGATATACCAGACCAAAATGAAATATACTCATATTATTTTGAAAACAAATTAGAATTTAAAAGAATTTAAAAGAATTTAAAAGATAGGCTTGGATTAGCCTATCTTTTAAATTTTTGCAAAATTAAAATCAAAAAAATAGAAGCTATTTTGAAAAATCAAAATGCTTCTATTTTTAATCAATTATGCATTATATTTTTCTAAATCTAAATCGTGTTGCATAGCTGCTACTATAACACCAGTAGATCCACCTGCATGAACATTAGTTGAAGTACGTGCCATATCTGCAACACCTTGGATTGGGCTTAGCACTAAAATCATTTCTAGTGGTAATCCCATAGCTGTAAATAAAGCTACATTTAACATAGTACCAGTTCCTGGAACCCCTACTGTTCCTGCAGAAGCAAGAAGTGCAGTAAATACCATGATTACATATTGTGTCATTGTAAATGGAATATTAAGAGCGTTTATTGTGAAAACTGCTAATAAAATATTCCATACAGCTGCACAACCTGGCATACCAAATGTAGTACCAATTGAACCTGCAAATGATGCAGTTTCTGTTGGAACACCCATTTTTTCTTGTTCCCTTATATTTTCTGGTAAAGTTCCCAATGAACTTTGAGTTGTAAATCCTAATAACCATGCTGGGAAGAATTTACGTTGGAACTTAAATGGATTGACATGTGCCATTAATTTTAACATCACTGTCGTAGTTATAAATGTGTGGAAGAAACAGCATACATAAACCATTAATAATAAGAATAATAATGATGCAACAAATGATAAATCCAAAGTAGCTACTTGGTGAGCTAATAATGAAAGAACTGCGTATGGAGTAAATTCTATGATTTCTCCAATTACTTTGTTCATTACTTTGTCAGCAGCTGCTGTAAAATCCATAAATGGTTTTATTTCATCCTTATTCGAATACTTTAATGCAGTAACACCAATTATAACAGCAAAAACGACTATTGGGACAACTTTAGTATGCAATATACTATCTACAATATTTTTTGGGAAGAAACTTACAAATACATCTGAGAAAGGTGGCACTTCCTTAACCTTATCTGCAACATCCATTTTAATATTTGCATTTACCCCTAAATTTACTAATTTGCCTAAAATTAATGCTACAACAGAAGCTAAAACATTGTGTAAAGCTAGTATACCAATTGTCTTTCCTCCTGTTGATCTTAATTTTTCTGTACTTTCCAAAGATGCAACTGTAGTTATAATTGAAAATAATAATAGCGGAATTACAAATGCTTGTAATAAACTAATAAACACACGACCAAATATTGCTACATAGTCTGTGGCTCCTTTAAAAATAAGTCCTACTATAGCACCCATTGCTGTAGCTAATAAAATTCTGATCATGAATGAAGTACCTTTTTTCTTCAAACGATCAATAACTACGCACAATAAGAAAGCTACAACTAAAGCGATTAAGCTTTTAATCATTTCAACATCTCCTTTATATATTTTTGTCACACTAATCTTATCATATTGTCTTATAATAGACAATGATTGATATTTAGATGTATCGTTTTCACAAAATTTATTTATTATATTATTCTATATACCGATTTTCTATGTAAATTCTAAGGTTTCCATGTTTTTTTATAAATTTATAGAAAAGATGGTTTGATAAAGATTTTTAAATTATTTTACAATTTATGCCGGTTATCGTTAATATATCAATGCTTTTTATTTATTTAATTTTAAATTGAAATTTACAAATATTATTTCAATTTTGAAATATATAGAATATTTCAATAAAAAAAGACCGATGTTAAACATCAGCCTTATCTTTCCCATCTACCTCGTTTGTAAATAATAAATCCCACAATAACTGTCAGAGCATTTGACACTAACATTGATATCCAAATTCCTGTAGAACCGAGATTTGTCAAGCTCTTAAGTATCATAATAAGCGGAAGTCTTAGAACCCATAACCTTGCGAGTGACAAATACATTGTAAGCTTTGTTTTTCCAACACCTTGGAAGAAACCATTAATCGCTGAGAAATATCCCATGAAAAATGTAATTATCGCTGAGAAGTACATGTACTCACTTGCTTGTCTCCATAGTTCTATATCTGAACGATCTTTGATGAATATGGATAGCAATTGATCTTTGAAAAGCAAAATAATTATCGCAGAAGCCAAAGAGAAGAAAGTTATTATAATATTTGCACGTTTGAAAATATCCTTGCTTCTTTCTTTTTTACCTGCTCCAATATTTTGTCCTGTAATTGATGTCAACGCCATTCCAATTCCTATAGCTCCTTGATTGAATATATCGGACAACCTGTTGCCCATAGAAAATGCAGCAAGCGTAGTTGTACCGTACGATTGGATAAATCCATTAAGAACAGTAAACCCAATAGCTTCCCCACTTGATCCAAGTGATGCTGGGATAGCGATGGAAAAAATGTGTTTGATAATTCCCATATCAAGTTTGAAGTTTTTGAAACTAACTTCGATCTCAGATTCTTTTTTGACAACTATTATCGCAAAAACTACAAGCAATACTTTGGATAAAACAGTCGCCCATGCGGCACCTGCAAGTCCCATGTTAAGTCCTGGAATTCCCAAAACATTATCAAAAATAAAGAATGGATCTATAACGACGTTTGTCACAGATGAAATTGTCGATATAATCGTCATAGATTTCGTTCTTCCTTGAGAATTGAGTATCGATTGATATCCAAAAAATATCATATCAAACAATAGCCCTACAGAGTTTATCGCAAGAAATATGTATGATTTATATTCAAAGCTTCCTGTCGCTCCCATCCATCTTACAATAAATGGTGCGGTAATTACACCTAGAATGCTAAAGATAACTCCAAGTACTGTCGTGAGAATTAAAGTATGCACAGCATAAATTGAGCAGTCTTTTAGTTTTCTAGCGCCAAGTCTTTGACTCATTAAAGAAGTAGCTGCCACACTTACTCCAAGTCCAACTGCTATAAACAAATACAGCACAGGCCAAGTAAAAGATGTCGCAGCATAGTCTTCCGAGCTAATTCGAGCTACATATATTCCATCAGTTATACCATAAAGGGTTTTGATTAGATTACTAATCATCAATGGGATACTTAATTTAAAAATCACATCAGTAATATTTCCATTAGTAATAAATTCTATATTGCTTTTTTTGTTTCCCATTTACTCGCCCCCTATTAATTTATAATTTAAAATAACCTATTCCAAATAATCCCGGTCCAGTATGGATACTTAATGTTGGAACGATTTGTCCTTCGTAGTAGAACTTTGCTCCTTCAATTAAATCCTTCATGCTATCCTTCGCTATTTCCATAGCATTTTTATTGTCGCCGTTTAATAAAACCAAGTAATAATCTTTGATATCTGATAATTCTTTTTTTACGATATCAATTGCATGATTAATGTTCTTCATAGTACCACGATTTTTTTCTACTGTATAATATTCTCCGTCTTCATTACAAGATATTATAAGCTTCAAATTTAATAAATTACCAACGATCCCAGTAATTTTACCTATTCTACCACCTAAAGACAAATATTTTAAAGTATCCAAAGTTATAACTGGCACTGAATCTTTTATCTTTGATTTCATATTTTCGATTACAGATTCAAAAGATAACCCTTCATCAATTAATTTTCTCGCAAATATTGCAAAAAACCCAGTTCCAATCGAAATATTTTTTGAGTCAAATACTTCTACTTGCACATCTTCCACTTGATCTTTTGCCAACATAAAAGCATTGTACATTCCACTCAATTTTGAAGAAATTGAAATGCAGATTATCTTGTCAAATCCCTTATTTTTTATTTCATTTAATTTATTAACTATATCTCCAATTGATGGAATAGAAGTTTTTGGAACTTCTCTATCGATGTTTTCGTATATATATTTAGGTTCAACAGTGTAATCATCGTATGAAACATCAGAATAGTTTATTTGAAGTGGTATCAATTCTATGCCGTATTCTTCAGCTATTTTTGGTGTAATTTCACTACCTGAATCTGTTAAAATTGCGATTTTTCCCATAATATCTCCTACTTAGTCAAGGCTATTAAAATATTCTCTAACTTGTTTTATTTTACCACAAGTCATCTTTCCTTCTGGACAACTTCCTTTAACACAACCTGGTCCTGCTTTTTTGAAAATTTGTGGACACACTTTTTTCGCTTCAACAAGCATTAGTGTCGCCATTTCTCGAATTTCCCATTGCGCTCTTTGACAACATCTAGCTTCAAAGAAATGCAACAATTCACGAGCATTCATTGTCATGACAATTTTAGTCTCAGTTGCATTTGAAAAAACATATCTCGCATCTTCAATGGAGCTTTTTTCTGACATTGATTTTGCTTTTTTCTCGTCAACACCAGATTCGATTAATTTGTCGTACTCTTCTTCAATAAGAATCTCAGTAAGTTCGTTATAAGCGTCAATTGTATGTTGCATGTGTTTTTCGTAGATTTCTAAAGCCTTGGGATTATTTTTTATTTTTGGAGGGATAATATACTCGTAATTATTCGCTCTCACATATCGTTGAGATTTCTGCGAGTAGCTTGCTAATCTGTGTCTGACCAATTGGTGGGTCAAAGTTCTAGATACACCCTCTATTGCAAAAGTAAAACTAATGTGTTCAACCGGTGACATGTGTCCTAAATCCATTAATTTATCTATGAAATTTTCTACATTTTCATCAGTTAGTCCTTCTTCAATCTCCATAACAGAACTATCTGAATAGCAAAGTTTTGCACTTGATGCGACAAGTTTTTGTGCATCAGGAGTGTATCTAATTAGATTAACCTTCATTAATTACTTCTCTCCCATATAACTCCATCTCTTGTGTCTTTTAACACAATTCCCATAGATAAGAGTTTGTCTCTTATTTCATCTGCTTTTTTGAAGTCTTTTTCTTTTCTAGCAGCATTTCTTTGTTCGATCAAATCTTCTATTTCAGAATCCAAATCATCGTCATCTTCTTTGAATAAAATTCCCAAAACATAAGAAATATCATCCATCAATTTCTTAGCGTCAAGCAAGATATTTTTCGATGTATTTTCATTGTAATTTTTGTTGATATATTTAATGAAATCAAACAATACGCTAATTGCATCGGCCGTATTGATGTCATCATCCATAGCTTGTTCGAATTTTTCTCTGAATGATTGTATATTATTATCTTTTTCTTCTTTTTCAGAAGAGTTTTCTAAAATTCTATTCAAAAATTTCTTAGCAGTGTACAATCTATCAAGAGAATTTTTCGTAGCAACTAATGTGTCGTGACTGAAATCAATCGGATTTCTGTAGTGAACTGATAACAACCACAATCTGATAACTTCCAAATCAAATTCTTTTTCTATGTCTTTTAATAAGAAGAAATTATTCTTTGATTTGCTCATTTTTTCCTTGTCTACAGTTATCATTGAGTTGTGTAGCCAATAATTTGCAAAATGAGCTCCAGTGCATGTTTCTGATTGTGCGATTTCATTTTCGTGGTGTGGGAATTGCAAATCTTCTCCACCAGCGTGAATGTCGATAGTGTCACCCAAAATTGATTTACTCATTACAGAGCATTCCAAGTGCCAACCAGGTCTTCCCATTCCCCATGGACTTTCCCAAGCCGGTTCACTTTCTTCTTTTCTCTTTTTCCACAAAGCAAAATCCATTGGATTTTTCTTTTCGCTATTTACATCAATTCTAGCTCCAGCACGTAAATCATCGATATTTTTCTTGGATAATTTACCATAATCTTTTGCTTTTGTTATATCGAAGTACACATTGCCATTGACATTGTAAGCTGCGCCCTTGTCTTCCAAAGTTTTCACGAATTTAATCATTTCATCGATATATTCAGTAGCCTTTGGATGAATTGTGTCTTCTTCGTCGAAATTAAGTCCATATACATTATCCAAGTAAGCTTGAATGTATTTCTTGGTGATTTCTCTGAAGTCTATATCTTCATCTTTTGCTTTATTTATAATTTTGTCGTCGATATCAGTGAAGTTGCTTACAAATTTAACATTATATCCTTTGTAAATAAAATATCTTCGCAAAGTATCAAATACCACAATCGGTCTTGCATTTCCAACGTGAATATAATTATAAACTGTAGGACCACATACGTATATACCGACATTTTTTTCTTTTATTGGTTTGAATTCTTCCTTCTTTCGTGTCAGTGTATTGTATAACTTCATATCTTCTCCTATCTATTTAAAGCTTTGTTTATCCTATCTAAAACTTCTTGTTTTCCTAAAACTACCATAATAGAATCCAAGTCTGGTCCGTGAACATTTCCAGTAATTACAGCCCTTGTAGTCATCCACAAATCCTTGCCCTTGATTCCTGTCTTCTTTTGAACTCTCTTCATAACTCCTGATGCAAATTCTTTTTCGATTTCATCAACTGATTCGACTTCTTCTTTTAGTGCATTCATCAATTCGTCTAATTTTTCGTAGTTTAGGAATTCCTTAGCATCATCATCCATTTCGTAATCCTTGAACAAGAATTCAACTTTTTCAGTAATTTCTTGTAAATAATCCAACTCTTCTTTGAATAATGAAGCAATTTCTAATAATTTGTAATCTGGATAATCTTCAGAAATCACACCATCTTCAACCAAGTATGGTTTTAACATCGATGCTAATTCTTCGTTTTCTATTTCTTTTATATAATGTCTGTTAATCCAGTTTAATTTTTCTGTATCGAAAACTCCTCCAGATTTTGAAACTCTACTGAAATCAAATTTATGTTCCAATTCTTCCATCGACATAATTTCTTGGTTATCTTCACTTGACCAACCTACTAGTGCAAGGTAATTGTCGATAGCTTCTGGTAAATATCCTTTTGTACGGAAATCTTTAACTGCAACGTCGTCATTTCTCTTAGATAATTTCTTACCTGATTTGTTTAAAACAACTGGTAAGTGAACGAATTCTGGAACATCCCATCCGAAACATTGATACATATACACATGCTTTGCTGTTGAAGAAATCCATTCATCACCACGAACAATATGAGTAATTCCCATCAAATGATCGTCAACTACAACTGCGAAGTGATAAGTTGGAAATCCGTCTGATTTTATCAAAACTTGATCGTCCATATCATTAGTGTTGAAAGTAATCTTACCTTTAATCGCATCGTTAAATGTGATTTCTTTGTTTTCAGGAAGTTTCAATCTAATAACATATTCTTCGCCATTTGCAATTCTCTTCTTAGCATCTTCAACGCTAATTCCTCTACAAAGACCATCGTATTTAGGCATCAAACCATCCGCTTTTTGTTGTGCCTTAACTTGATCCAATCTTTCTTTTGAACAGAAACAATAATAAGCGTATCCTTTTTCAATAAGTTCGTCGATATATTTTTGGTACAATCCTTGTTTTACTCTATCAGATTGAACATAAGGACCACATTCTCCAACTTCAGTTACGTTTCCTTCATCATCAAGGACAACTCCTTCGTCCGGATCAAGCCCTGCCCATTTTAATTGTTCCAATAAATTTTCGATAGCACCATCAACATATCTAGTTCTATCAGTATCTTCAATTCTCAAAAGAAATTTTCCGTTATTTCTTTTAGCATACAAATAATTATATAAAGCTGTTCTAAGTCCACCAATGTGCAAAAATCCTGTTGGACTTGGAGCAAATCTTACTCTTACTTCACTCATAATATCCTCCATAAAAAATAAATTTAACTTATTTTATTATATCACAAATAGCCAAATTCAACATTTATTAATAAACCCAAAGCAATTATTTCGCCAAGTTTTTTACCCAAATTTTCTTTCCAACTAAATACAATCCCAAAATAACCTTGTACAAATCAATCACAGAAATTATCAAATACATCAACACCACATTTAAATCTGTAAATTTTGCCAATAAAAACGAAATTGGATACGAAATCAAAACAATTCCTACAGAATCAAAAAGCAAAGTCAGAATAGTTTTGCCTCCGCTTCTGAGTGTAAAATATGATGCATTGTATAAAGCAGATATCCACAAAAATGCTCCACCAACTCTAAGCATATTTGTCGCCATCAATTTTACATCATAAGTTGTGTTGTAAAATTCTGGAAAAAGTGGCGCCAAAATAATCAACACAATTCCAACTACAAGTGATAACATAAGTGAGAACACGATTAATTTCCTGTCTGTATCCACAGCTTCATCGACATTTCCACTACCTAAAAGTCTTCCTACCATAATTGAAATACAATCTCCCATCGCCAAATTAAAAACGATGAAAAGTCCTATAATTGTCTGAGAAATATTGTACGCAGCCAAAGCTTCAATTCCTCTTGTTGAATAAGATTGTGTGATCGCAGCAATCCCTACAGAATACAAAACTTCATTGATTATCAAAGGGATTCCCGCAACAGTTATATTTTTGAAAAGCCCTGTATCGACATGGAAATTTTTGAAAAAATTAGAATAAAATGTAAATCTAAGTTTGTTTTTGTTTGCAAAATAAATAAACAATGAAAGTTCAACAAATCTTGAAATAACAGTCGCAATCGCAGCGCCCTTTGGTCCCAATGCTGGAAATCCTAAAAGTCCGAAAATCAAAACCAAGTTGAACGCAAAATTTACTAAAACAGTAATAATCGACGTTATCATCGGAAGTCTAGTTTCGCCATTCACTCTCATTGAGGATGAGATGGATTGTGAAAAAGCAAAAGGAATAAATCCTATAGTCATTATCTTGGTATAATCTAGTGCAAACTTCATAGTCGTATTAATATTTTTTACAGTATCTGCATCTGGATTCATAAATAAATACAATAATTTCTCGCCAAAAACCCAGAAAATTAAAACGCTAATAACAGAAACGATAAAAGATAACACCACATCAAAATACAAACAGTTTTGTACATTCTTGTAATCTTTCTTACCTGCAAATTGTGCCGCAAAAATACTAGCCGCTGACACAAGTCCGAAAATTGCCAAGTTAAATACAGTAATCAATTGGTTAGCAACAGAAACTCCACTCATCGCAAAAGTTCCAGTCTGTCCAACCATAATATTGTCCAACATATTTACAAACGATGTAATAAGTTGCTGAATAATAATTGGAATTGCTAGTACCAACACACCTTTGTAGAAATTTTTATCCCCGAAAAACTTACTCTTCTTTAATACTAAATTCAATCTATCCCTCCTTCAAATTCTTTATGTAATAATAATTGCAAAGCTTATTTGTTCCATCAAAGTTTTCATACAGATGTTCACCATAAAATTTGAACCCACATTTTTCAATAACTCTTGCACTCTTTTTATTCTCAACAAAACAACTGCAAGAAACATAATCGTAATCCAAATCCTTTAGCAAATGATTTACAAAACACTTCACAACCTTTGTCATAATCCCACGATTCCAATAATTTTTGTTCAGACTATACCCGATTTCAACGCCTGTTTTCCCTTCAAACTCTGGCTGTGCATACAAATAATCGTCTTCGTACACTCCAATCATTCCTATTAGTTTGTCTTCCTGAAAAATACCATATTCTAACTTTGAATCGATGAAATCGTTGAGAATTTTCTTAGATTGTTCGATGGATTTGTGTGGTTTCCATCCCGCAGATGGTCCCACCTCATTTTGCATGGCGTATTCATAAAAATCTCTCAAATATTTCATTTCCAACGCTTTTATTTCTACATATTCACATTTTAAAATAAAATCTTCGTATTTCATTTATATCTCCAAATTTTTTCAATCTATTTAATAATATATCTTTAAAAATTGGAAGTCAATCGATTTTAAAACAAGATTTCTTCAAACAAAAAAGAGCCCTTTCGGACTCTTAATTAAATGAATTTTCACGAATTATTTTGTTTTTATTTCAAATTTTTCCATATCTTCATCAACTTCTCCTATTGGAGCAATTCCAAAATTTTCTACCAAAACATTGGCTACATTTGGAGATAGGAATGCAGGAAGAGTTGGTCCAAGATGAATATTTTTAACGCCTAAGCTCAAAAGTGCAAGTAGTACGATTACTGCTTTTTGTTCATACCATGCAATGTTGTAGCTAATTGGCAAATCGTTGATATCATCAAGACCAAAAGCTTTTTGTAAAGCTTGTGCTATTACAACTAATGAATAAGAATCGTTACATTGACCTGCGTCTAAAACTCTTGGAATTCCATTGATATCTCCTAAGTTTAATTTGTTGTATCTGTATTTTGCACAACCAGCAGTTAAAATAATTGTGTCATCAGGCAATGCTTTCGCAAAATCTTCGTAGTAATTTCTACCTTTTTGTCTTCCGTCACAACCAGCCATTACTACAAATTGTTGAATATCTCCATTTTTAACAGCTTCAACAACTTTGTCTGCCAAAGCTAACACTTGATTATGTGCAAATCCACCGACTATTTTACCGTTTTCGATTTCTTTTGGAGAATCACATTTTTTTGCAAGTTCGATTATTTCTGAGAAATCTTTGTGACCATTTTCATCTGCTACAATGTGTTTCATTCCAGGATATGCTGCAACGCCAGTTGTGAATACTCTATCTTTGTAAGAATCTTTTGGTGGAGTTATACAGTTAGTAGTCATCAAGATTGGACCATTAAATGATTCAAATTCCTTGTCTTGTAACCACCAAGAATTTCCGTAATTTCCCACGAAATTATCGTATTTTTTGAAAGCTGGATAATAATTTGCAGGTAACATTTCACTGTGAGTGTACACGTCTACTCCTGTGTTTTGAGTTTGTTCCAAAAGCATTTCCATATCTTTCAAATCATGACCTGAAATCAAAATCGCAGGATTGTTTCTAACTCCTATATTTACTTCTGAAATTTCTGAATTTCCGTAAGCAGATGTATTTGCACTATCCAAAAGAGCCATTGCTGCTGCACCATTTGATCCAGTTTCTAATGTAAGAGCTATCAAATCTTCTACGGATAAACTATCGTCCATTAATTTTCCAAGTGTTTCTTCCATAAAAATGTCGACATTTTCATCGAACTTACCAAGAACATTTGCATGTCTATTGTAAGCTGCCATACCCTTCAATCCGTAAGTTATAAGTTCTCTAAGACTTCTCTTATCGTCATCCAAAGTATTCAACACGCCTATAATTTGTGATTTTAGTTTTAATTCATCATCGTCTTTTTCGTTATACAAAGCTGCCTTTGACAAGTTTTCTTTGTCATCTAAGCCTTCGATTAATTTTTGGTTCAAATCGATAGTTTCTTTTACTTTTTCTAACAAATCTTCGTAGTGGAAGTTTGCATTAGTAATTGTAGTAAACAAATTATTGTTGACATAAGAATGTAAATCAGAGATATCTTTGTTTTCTTTTCTCATTCTAGTTAGGATTTCGCCTAATCCTTTTGTAACCCATACAAGCAAGTCTTCGATGTTTGCTACATCTGATGTTTTACCGCAAACCCCTTTTTTTGTACATGCGATGTTTTTTGCTGTTTCTTGACATTGATAACAAAACATTTCTTCATTTTTTTCAATAGTTTTTTCCATTTTATTTCCCCCTTGATTAAGTCTAACTTATGATTTAATTATAATGAATCATAAGTATGAGTTTCTGTAACATAAGTTACATTTGTTCATTACAATAAGTTTTCCAATTCTTCTCTGTTTTTAATTTTAATTTCAGATCCGTTTAATTCAATAAGACCACTATCCTCCATGCTCAATAATTCCCTTGATAATGAAGGTCTGGTCGTAGCCATAAAATCTGCCATCTGTTGCCTTGTCATTTCCGTGTTTGATACGTCTTTTTTTTCTGTTTGAATTAAAAAAGTTGCGATTTTTTGCCTCAACGAAAAACTAGACAACAATCTTACCTTGCTATTTAAGAAAAATGCTTTTTCTGCAAGAATCGTTATAAGATTAGTCATAATTTTATTTTTAATCGAAGTGGAGCTTTCAGATATATCGAAAAAACTTACAGGAATTTCAAGAATTTCGCAATCAGTGTTGCACACTAATGTAAAATCGCTGATTTTATTCAAATACGAATACACCTCAGCCATTACTTCCCCATGATTTTTGAAAATATTCACGACAGTGTTTTTCCCATTAATATCCGTCTTTTCAAGACTGAGCTTTCCGCTTTTCAAAACGTAGATTTTATTGCAAATATCTCCCGGAGAAAAAACGTACGAATTTTTGTTGTATTTGTTTATTATCGAATTGGATTCAATAAGAAATTGTTCAAATTCTTCTTCTGTAAAATTTTTAAAAAGTTTTGAATTTATCATTTAATCACCATTATTTTTATACCCAATAATTTTCTATGTACAACAAAAAACGCATCAGAATTTTCATTCTAATGCGTTTGGTTTTAAGCATATGGTAAATATTTTTTGTCGTTTGAATTGTATTTGGAGATTTCAACTGCTGCTATTGGATTAATTCCCAACGATTTTATGGCTTCCAATGTGTTTTTGATTTCTCCTAATCTTGAATCGTCTTTCTTGTAAAGTACGATTGCGTTTTGAATGTCTTTTGTCAGGTCTGTAAGGTCTACTTTTTCTGAAATTGGACTTATAGCTGTAATTTTCTTTTCGAAATTTGAATTGTATGCTTTGGCTAAATTTGCTGTGTTTTGATCAAAACTAAACACACCAACATTGTCAAAACTATCTATTCTTCTGTTCAATAAGCTCAATGCGCTATTTGAATTTTCGTCATAATCATTTGAAAGTACGCTAACTGTTTCAAGTCCCAATTTGTTTTGCAATTGTTCTTTGCTGAAAATATTAGGATCTTTGTAATATGAAGCGAATGCATATGCTAGACCTATTAACATTCCCAAGAACAATCCTATTGCTGTGTCTATTTTATTGATAAGTTGTTTGATTTTTTTCTTAGCATTTGGTGCATCAACGACTTGAATATTATCTTTTTTCATTGTCTTTTTAGTCAAATCTGTAATAGCTTTTAATGATTCTTCCAATACTTTGTTAGTTTGTTGAGCGCTTTCACTTGAATATTCCATTTCAATAATTGATGTAGATGGAACGCTTTTTACTTTCAAATCTTTTCTTAAATCAGAAGAGCTAACACCATTTCCTACTTTTTCTGCTACTGTATCCAAAACAGAATTTGATTTAATCAATTGTTCAACATTTGAAACCAATTGTGTATTGATCATTGCATCTACTTTGGAAACAACTGCTCCTTCTTTTTCAAAATCTTCTGGACTTCCCACCATTATTGAAACTTTTGATGAGTAAGAGTCCTTTCCCAAAACATTATTAAAAACATTTGTCAATAACGCACACACAAGCATTATTATTATAATGTGTGGCAATTTTCTAAGTATTGCTTGCCACGCTTCTTTTAAATTTAATTCTTCCAAGTTTATATCTCCTTAACTTTTTTATCTCTTTTACTCAATAACCACATTAAAAATATGCTCATAATCAACCCGTGATATAGAAGTCCTGTAAGTAAATCTACACTAATAAGATTGAACATAGGCACAATAGTTATCGCTATAGCTACCCATAAAGGCATTTTTTTGTATGAGATTTCATCCATAATTCCAATTAACCAACCAGTAATTGCAGAATAAGTTAACATTCCGTAAAAACCAAAGTTAGCGTATCCGTTTGCAATAAATCCTGTATTTACCCAAGTATTTGGATGACCATAGTAAATCATCGAAATTAAAGCTTGAATAGGATAGTTGTATGGATATAATCTACCTCCAAATACCCAAGATTTGTCTGTCAAATACACGAAATCAATATTTTTGAATGCATCATAATATCTGAAATGATTATCTGCAGTTACCATGAAAACACGCCTTACGATTACACTTATAGGTTGCCAATTATCTGTTATTAAATAAAATGCCAAACACAAAAACGTAAGACCAGCTAGTCCCATAGTCATTAAATTTCCAGTGTATTTATTTCCTTTTACGATAGCTATAAAAATTACCAAAACCGGATAAAACAGCATTGACTTATGTGAAGTAAATCCAAAGAAAAATACTTGGCAAATCAATGTGATTACAGTTCCTAATTTTTTCCTATCCCATAGGCAGAACACCAACAAAGTTGGGTTGATAATTTTACCATACCAGTTCATAAAATATGCGAATGGTCCCGGGAAGATTACTTCCGCGATTTCTCTTCTAGTGTCGTAAACTTTTCTAAAATCAAAATTCAAATATTTTAGTCCGCCTCTCATTATTATCCAAGCAAACATCAATATTCCCACTAGTGCAAAAGCATAAACTATGAAACTTTCGTTGATTTTTTTGTCCGACAAAGATAGTCTCAACTTTGGTGAATTTGCGAAAATTTGCATAGTATAAAAAGATGCTATCAGCATATACATATATAATCTGGAGAAATCCTTAAACGGATAAATATTTAAACACGGTATGATTATCAAAACATAAAATAGCATCAGGTAAAAATCGCTGACTCTTTCTACTTTATGCCTTATCGTATAACACATTATTACAACCAAAGCGTATGATTCTATCAATTTATATATATCTAAATTGTTCACCAGTCCCATGTACGAAAACAACGGACTTATTGCATAAGCGTAACTTAAATCCAGAAACAATTTAAACATCAATGATAAAAACACAAAAAACCCTTTTGATTGGAACAATGCTTTTATATCATCAGTCATAAATTCCCCTTTTCATTTTTTTACTAAATTAGTATACCACAAAAAAACGCGATATCAAACTAATTTACTTTATTTTTAGGGATTTCTCCGTTTTTTAATTGCATAATATTATCGAATGTAAAATCTCCCATTTGAACGCGCGCAAGCTTAGTGGCATTTCCCAAATGAGGAGCCAATAAAATATTCTTGGCATTTCTCAATTCATCTGAAATTTTAGGCTCAAATTCATATACATCTAGCGCACAGCCTGCTATTTTTTCTTCGTTTAAAGCATTTAACAAATCCAATTCGTCGATTACTTTGCCACGAGATGCATTGATTAGATATGCTGATTTTTTCATTTTTTCAAAAGCTTTTTTATCTATTAAATGGTGCAATTCATCGCTGTAGGCAGTGTGCAAAGTTATAACGTCACTGTTTTCTAACAAATAATCCAAATCGACTTGTTTTGCGCCTTCTACCTCTTTTTTGCTGCGATTGTAGAAAATCACATCCATATCAAAAGCTTTTGCTTTTCTCATAACTTCAGTTCCAATTCTTCCAAGTCCAATTATTCCCAAAGTTTTTCCTTCTAATGTTTCTCCCAAACCATACACAGGCTTCCAACCTTCAAAAGAATCGTCGTAGCAGTCAGCATTCATCTTCGTAATATTTCTGAGCAAATCTATAATCAAACCGAAAGTAAGTTCTGCAGTTGATTTTGTAGAGGCTGATGCCGGTGCATTTGTTACTATTATTCCTTTTTCTTTTGCGTAGTTTATGTCGACATTGTCAAATCCAGCTCCATAATTTGCTATTATTTTCAAATTTTCAGCTGCATCTATTATTTCTTTGTCAATTTTTTCGCTCAAAGGACACACCAAACATTGCGCATCTTTTATTCTAGTTTTCAATTCATCTTTTGACAAAAAATCCAAGCTATCGTTATAATCAACTTCAAAATTCTCTTCGTATTTTTTTATTATTTCTTCTGGAATTCTATTGGTAATCAAAACTTTCACTACATATCCTCCATTTTAATAGTCGTCATTTTTCTGTTTTCAAACATTGCAAGATACTTTGCATCCACGCTTTTTAATAATTTGAAAGCATCATCAAAGTGATATCTGTAATAGTTTTCAAAATGAGCATCACTTCCTACAGAAAACAACTTGCCTTTCATTTTGACGTATTTTTTTATTGCAAAAGTGTAGTAATCCAAGTTGTTGTATTGGTACACGCTTCTAGTATTCAGTTCCAACGCTTTTTCGTCATTAATAAGTTCAGCAAAAACTTTCGTCAAATATTCATCTACAATGTCCATATTTTTAGGATCCAATCGATTAAGTCTTAATGCGTAATCAATATGTGTTAGAACATCATAATCCTTGAATTTGTTCACAGCTTCTAACATTTTTTCAAAATAATTTATTAGAAACTCTCTTTGAGAATAATCTTCTGGCTTTGGATTCATAAAATCCTTGCCGTTATACTGATGAATTGATAAAAGTTGAATATCGTAATCTCTCTTACTTAAAGTTTGTTTTATTTTCTCCAAATTTTCCGTAGTATATCCTATTTCAATTCCTTTTAGGATTTTTTGTGAACTTTTTTGATTATGTTCATCGATTACTTTGCAATACTTATCGTAATCAATGTCCACATCCTCAACTCTTCCATCATTATAGGTAAATCCATAATCCAAATGTTCTGTGGTTATGATATCTCCTTGTACCAGTTTCAAATAATTTTCAAATTTTTCCTTGCTATCAAATGAAAACTCAGTGTGACAATGTTGATCTCTATAATACATATTACTCCTTAAATTAATTAAAGATGCTAAAAATTAGCATCTTTACAATTATCCTTCTACTATTTTAATACCGCTCGATGCTCCAATTCTATCTGCTCCATTTTCTATCATAGACAGAGCTTCTTCTCTAGAATGTATTCCACCGCTTGCTTTAATCTTGGCTTTATCTCTGACAGTTTCCTTCATCAATTTTACATCTTCAACTTTTGCACCACTTGTTGAAAAACCTGTAGAAGTTTTTACAAAATCAGCGCCACATTTAACAGAGATTTCGCAAGCTTTTTTCTTTTCTTCATCAGTTAATAAACATGTTTCTATGATTACTTTTAAAACTTTTCCCTTTGAAGCATCTCTTACAGCTTGGATATCTTTTTCGACATAATCATAATCTTTTTCTTTTAATTTTCCGATATTTAAAACCATGTCTATCTCATCTGCGCCATCTTCGATTGCAGTCTTAGTTTCAAAAGCTTTGGCTTTAGAACTCATAGCTCCAAGCGGAAATCCAACAACTGTGCACACCAAAACGCTTGATTTTTCTAACGATTGTTTTACTAGTGAAGTGTAGCAAGAGTTCACACACACGCTTTTAAAATCGTATTTGATTGCTTCATCACAGATTTTTTTAATGTCAGCCGATGTTGCATCTGCTTTTAATAAAGTATGATCAATATATTTATTTAATTCCATATTATTCACCCAATTCCAATGCTATTTCCATCATTTTTGTAAATGATGTTTGTCTTTCTTCAGGAGTAGTTTGCTTATCTGAATGGAATGAGTCAGAAATTGTCAAAATAGTCAAAGCTCTTGCGTTGTTGGCTTTTGCTGTCAAATACAATCCGTAGCTTTCCATTTCAACTGCTAGCACGCCCATTTTTTCCCATTTTTTCCATTCTTCAGATTTTTGGTTGTAGAAAATATCTGCTGAGAATACATTTCCAACGTGAACGTCTATGTTTTTTTCTTCTGCAACATTTACTGCTTTTCTCAACAAATCATAATCACAAATCGCTGAAAAAGTTCCTTCCAAATCGAATTGGTGAGCAAAATTGGAATCTGAACAACTTCCCATTGCTATTACGACATCGTACAAATCAAGGTCTTTGCTGTAAGCCCCTGCTGAACCAATTCTAATAAGATTTTCTACTCCGTATTCGTTGATAAGTTCGTAAGAATAAATTCCTATAGATGGAATTCCCATTCCAGTTCCCATAACAGAAATTTCTTTTCCTTTGTATTTTCCAGTGTATCCGAACATATTTCTAACCGTGTTGAATTGTTTTACATCTTCCAAGAAATTATCTGCAATAAATTTCGCTCTCAATGGATCTCCTGGCAATAAAACTGTTTTTGCGATATCTCCTTTTTTCGCTTCGATATGTGGTGTTGACATAATAGCCTCCTAATAATTTACTATAATCATATTCAAAAATTTTACCAAATCTAATTGACATTTATCCAAAAACTTTTCGATATAATCTTCATAATAAACGCTAATCCCCTCCACTTTAGTTACATTTAAGTTAGGTTTTTTTGAGATAAACTTAGCGTAATACTTAGCTTCAGCAATTGTACAGCACGGACTTTGACCCATGTACAACAATATTTTGTCCTTGGATTTTTGATTGCAATATGATTTTAATTTTTCGCTTAATTCTATTTTCATATTCTCTCCAATCAAATAAGAGAGAAATCTTGTTTCTCTCTTATTATATCATCAATTTGAACATTTTTGCTATTTTTCAAATCCTGGAACTAATAATCCGTAGTTGCCATCTTTTCTTTTGTAAACTACATTTACATTATTAGTTTTAGAATCTAAAAATACGAAGAAATCATGGTCAATCAATTCCATTTGCATGATAGCTTCTTCCTTGTCCATTGGTTTTATTCCGAATTCTTTTGTTTTTACGATTGTACCATTTGGAATTTCTTTGTCGCTATTATCTTCAACGGCTTCAAATCTAATGGAGTTACTTTCTGTAAATCTCTTTTGTAATTTTGTTTTGTGTTTTCTGATTTGTCTAGCAAGTACATCTTCAACTTTGTCTATTGCAGTTTTGATATCTTCGTTGGATTCTTCTGCTCTTAATACAACTCCTTTATCTAAAACCATTGTGACTTCAACTCTGGCTTTGTCCTTTTCTTTCTTGAAAACTACACGAGCTTGTTGTTCATCGTGGAAATATTTATCTAACTTGTGTAATTTAGTTTCTGCCATTTGTTTCAAATCATCAGTCAATTTGATACCTTTTGTTACATAATTGAGTTTCATAAAATTCCTCCTGTTTTGCGAATTAAGAAATAATTTTCTTATTCTATATATACCCAATTTATGATTTTGCAAACGATACTATACACAAAATAAAAAACTTCCCCGACAAACTTTGAATTTGTGCCGGAAAAGTTTTTCGATTATTTGATATATTTGTCGATAATATTGATCACTTCTTCTATTTTTTCATCTGCGTTATCATTTTCAATAGCATGTTTAACGCATGTCCTCATGTGACCGTTCAAAATATCAATGTTAGCTTTCTTTAATTGTCCGATGCAACTTAATATTTGAGTTGAAATATCCACACAATATCTGTCTTCTTCAATCATATTTACAATCGCATCAAGTTGCCCACGAACGGTTTTGATTTTTTTGAGAGCTTTTTGTTTGTGTTCTGTCATTATTTTGCAACTGCCTCGAACCCTATCTCATCAATTGCTTTAATGATATCAGCTTCGTTAAAATCTCCTTCTACTACCGCTTTTTTGTCATCAAGATTTACATTGACATCTGTCACACCTTCTACAGATTTACAAGCTTTTGTCACTGATTCTACGCAATGATTGCACACCATATCCAACACTTCAAATTCTTTTTTCATTATTTTTCCTCCTTAAAATTTTTAATTCTTAACGAATTTGTAACTACAGTTACCGAACTGAACGCCATTGCAGCACCTGCTATCATTGGATTTAAAAATCCAAATGCAGCAATCGGAATACCAATAACATTGTAGAAAAACGCCCAGAACAAATTTTGTTTTATTGTTTTTATTACTCTGTGACTTAATCTAATCGCAGTATTAACTTTATTTAAATCTCCATTTATAATTGTGATGTCACTCGCCTCAATCGCAACATCAGTACCAGTTCCAATAGAAAATCCAACATCACTTGTCGCAAGTGCTGGAGCATCGTTTATTCCATCTCCAACCATTCCAACTTTTTTGCCTTTATTTTTCAAATCCAAAACTTTGTCTGATTTGTCTTTTGGCAAACATTCTGCTATCACATGGTCGATGTTAGCTTTTTCTGCGATATGTTTTGCAGTATTTTCGCTGTCTCCTGTAATCATATACACATCGATATTATCATTCTTTAATTTTTCCACAGCTTTTGAAGAAGATTCTTTTATTTTATCTGCAATCAAAATATATCCGTAAAACTCATCGTTCTTTCCAACAAGCACAACTGTATTTCCTTGAGATTGATATTTTTGAATATCTACATTGACATCAATATTATTGTCTCTCATCAATTTTTCATTGCCAATGTAGTAATTGTCATTATTTATTGTGGCTGAAAGTCCTTTACCAGTAATCGAATCGAAATCTTCAACTTTATAAAACTCCGAACTATTTTTTTCATATTCTTTAACCACAGCATCTGCAAGTGGATGCTCAGAATTTTTTTCAATTGATGATACAATTTTTAAGAAGTCTGTATCTTTTGATTGGTAATCTACAACTTCTGGTTTACCATTTGTTATTGTTCCTGTTTTATCCAAAATAACTGCATCGATTTTGTTAGCAGTTTCTAAAACTTCAGCACTTTTTATTAAAATTCCAAGCTCTGCGCCTTTGCCACTTCCTACCATAATGGCCGTCGGAGTTGCAAGTCCCAATGAACAAGGGCACGCTATTACAAGAACTGAAACCGAATTTAGCAACGCCCTGTCAAATTGTTTTGTCACAAAATAAGTGATGACAAATGTAATTACAGCAATTACAATAACAATGGGTACAAAAACAGATGAAATCTTATCTGCTAATCTTTGAATTGGTGCTTTGTTGGATTGTGCATCTTCCACTAATTTTACGATTTGACTTAGAACTGTATCTTCACCAATTTTTTTCGCTTCAAATACAAATGATCCATTTTTATTAATCGTAGAGCCAATACATTCATCTCCAACTTGTTTTTGTACAGGCATCGATTCTCCAGTAATCATCGATTCATCAATTGATGAACTTCCCTCAACAATTATTCCATCAACAGCGATTTTTTCTCCTGGTTTTACAAGAATTTTATCTCCAACCATTACATCTTCAATATCAGTTTCAATAGTTTTACCATTTTTTATTATGTTAGCTTTTTTCGCTTGGAGTCCCATTAATTTACTTATAGCATCAGTTGTCCTTGTCTTTGCTCTTTTTTCGAAAACTTTTCCGAGTAAAATCAAAGTGATAACAACAGCAGACGATTCAAAATACAATTGGTCAGATCCTACTAATACATGATAAATCGAGTAGAAGTAGGCAGCACTTGTTCCCAATGCTATGAGAACATCCATGTTTGCTCCTCCACCTCTTAATGATTTGTATGCATTCACATAATATCTTCTTCCGATGTAGAATTGAACAACTGTTGCCAATGCCCATTGAAAATATCCATTATTTAAAATCGTGTGAACTCCTGCCATGTGAAAAAACATCGCTGAAAATAAAGGAATTGAAAAAATCGCAGAAATTATAAAATCACGTTTCAATTTTTCGTATTCAGTTATATTTTTTTCGTTAGCTATTTTATTGTCTGTTTTTATTTCTGCAGAATATCCTGCTTTGTCAACTAATCTTTTTACATCAGAATTGGTCTTGTATCCTTCATAAAAACTTACTGTAAGTGAGTTTTGCAACAAATTTACGTTAACATCTTTAAAATTATTTTTGTTCAAAACCTTCTCTATTCTAGATGCACATGACTGACAGCTCATTCCTTCGATGTCAAACTTCGATGTCTTCACAGGAACATCATACCCCGCTTTTTTTATTTTGTCTACGATAGTTTCTATGTCGTATCCTTCTTTTAATTTCAAATATGCGTATTCTTGAAGCAAGTTCACGTTAACTGTGTCGATGTATTCGTATTTACTTAATACTTTTTCTATTCTAGCCGCACATGATTCACAGCTCATGCCTTGTATTTTTAATTTTATTTCTTCCATTTTTCCCCTTTCTACCCCCCTACTGATGGTATGGTTATTATATAATATTTTAAATTTTTTGTCAAACATTTGGATTTGGATTATAATAATCATAATATAATATGGAGGCAAATTATGGATTGGAAAAATTATGAAAATTTAAGCATGTTGTCTGATTTTTATGAATTTACAATGATGAATGGATATTTAGAAAATAATATGGAAGATGAATATGCTTATTTTGATTTGTATTTCAGAAAAATTCCTGACAGCGGAGGGTTTGTTATCGTTGCAGGATTGGAAGAAGTTGTAAAATATATTCAAAATTTAAGATTTGATGAACAAGACATTGAATATTTCAAGAGCAAAAATATGTTCAGCGATAAATTCTTAGATTATCTTAGAAATTTTAAATTTGAATGCGATGTGTGGGCAATGCCTGAAGGTTCAGTTGCATTTCCTAACGAACCTTTGATGATAGTAAGAGGTCCTGCTCCTCAAGCGCAATTAATAGAAACTTTTGCTCTGTTATCTATCAATCACCAATCATTGATTGCAACAAAAACGAATAGAATTGTTCATGCAGCTGAAGGAAGAGTTGTCATGGAATTCGGTGCAAGACGTGCACAAGGAGTGGATGCGACAGTTCTTGGAGCAAGAGCAGCTTTTATAGGTGGTGCTACTGCTACAAGTAACACTTTGACAGATCTCACTTACGATGTTCCAGCTTTTGGAACAATGGCTCACTCTTGGATTATGATGTTTGATTCAGAATACGAAGCATTCAAAAAATACGCAGAAATTTTCCCAAATTCTTGTTCACTTTTGGTAGACACTTACAATGTTTTAAAATCAGGTGTGCCAAATGCGATTAAAGTTTTCGATGAAGTTTTGAAACCTCGTGGAATCAAAAATATGTCGATTAGAATTGATAGTGGAGACCTTGCTTATTTATCCAAACAAGCCCGTAAAATGTTGGATGATGCAGGATATGAAAATTGTCAAATCATGGCAAGTAACTCATTAGATGAATACACAATAGCAGATTTGATTGAACAAGGAGCAAAACTAGACGGATTTGGGGTCGGCGAAAGATTGATTACAGCAAAATCAGATCCTGTTTTAGGTGGCGTTTACAAATTATGCGCCGTTGAAAAACCTAACGGAGAAATCATCCCTAAAATCAAAATCAGTGAAAACATCGAAAAAATCACAACACCTGCTTTCAAAACAGTTTACAGAATTTACGACAAAAATAGTGGAAAAGCAGAAGCTGATTTGATTACTCTTCACGATGAAAAAATTGATGAAACAAAAGATTTGGAAATCTTCCACCCTATTCACACTTGGAAGAGAAAAACATTGACTAACTTTACAACAAAAGAGTTGTTAGTGAGAGTGTTTGATAAGGGAGAATTAGTGTACGATTTACCTAAATTAGAAGAAATCATCAAAAGAAAGAATGAACAAATCGACGAACAATGGGAAGAAGTTAAAAGATTTGAACATCCTCATTTGTTCCATGTCGATTTATCTCAAAAATTATGGGATATCAAATACAATTTATTAATGCAAAGCAAATAACTTAAAAGCACAACCTTTGAATGTCAGAGGTTGTGCTTTTTTTGCAATTAAAAATCCACATGCTTTTTACATGTGGATAAGTTTTATGATTCGTATTGAACTAATGTGTTGATGTAATAATTTTTGTTGACATCTCTTCCGCCAAGTTCTGTAAGTTCGATCAAAAATTCCATAGCTGTGATTTCTCCGCCGTTTTTTTCAACCAACTTAGCAACTGCATTAACAGTTCCTCCTGTTGCCAATAAATCGTCGACAATTGCAACTTTATCGCCTTCTTGAATTGCATCTTTGTGAACTTCTAATTTATCAGTTCCATATTCCAAATCATAAGAATATTCTGACACTTCTCCAGGAAGTTTTCCAGGTTTTCTCACTGGAACAAATCTAACTCCAAGAGCATATGCTACAGCTGATCCAAACAAAAATCCCCTAGCTTCAGGAGCTGCAATTACAGTTATTCCTTTGTCTTTTAAATCTTCTACCATAAGGTCTACCGCGTATTTGTAGGCATCTTTATCATTTAATAATGTAGTAATGTCTTTGAATGAGATTCCTTCTTTTGGAAATCCATCTATAACTCTAATTTTTTCTTTTAAATCCATTTTCATCACCGTTTCTTTTATACTGTATTATCTACATTAATAGTATACCATATTGTGGGATTTGTTTGTTGTTAAATTATTAATAGTATTATAATGCACAAGTTTTTAAATTAAAAATATCAGCAAAATATTTTATTTACAACTATATTTTTATGTGTTACGATATGTTTGGAGAGTGATGTAATGGACAGTTCGAGTGCCTCGCAAATAATTGCGTTAGTATTCTTAGTTACAATGTCCGCTGTGTTTTCATCAAGTGAAACAGCGATAACATCTGTAAGCAAAATAAAAGTTCGACAATTAGATCAAAAGGATAACAAAAATGCACATTTATTAAAAAAATTGCACGACAATATGCAAGCAACTATTTCTACTATTTTAATTGGAAACAACATTGTAAACATAGCAGCCAGTTCTATAGCTACGATACTGTTTACAAAATATTTCAATGAAAATGGTGCTGTGGTATCTACTGTTGTTATGACAATTTTCGTATTGATATTCGGTGAAGTTCTTCCGAAAACAATCGCACAATACAAAAACAAATCTGTTGCTTTAAAATTTTCGAGATTTATATATTTATTGACGATAATTTTCAAACCAATTGTTAAAGTTTTAAATCTTCTAACGCGTTTAGTTATAAAACTTTTTATAGGAGAAGATGGAGACAGTTCGACATTAACCGAAGAAGAACTCAAAACACTTGTAGAAGTTAGTGAAGAAGAAGGCGTCATCAAAAACCAAGAAACAGAAATCATGATAAATGCTTTAGAATTGAAGAAAACTTTGGCAGTCGACATAATGACTCCAAGAACTAGCATGGCTTCTGTGGATATCGAAGATGCAGAAAATGATTTGAAAGAAATCATCAAAAATATTACTTATTCGAGAATTCCAGTTTATGAAGATAACATCGACGATATTATTGGGGTTTTGCACATCAAAGAGTTAGCACACAAAATCATCGAAGACGACAGCGATTTTAAAATCAGAGATATATTAAAACCCGCATTTTATGCTTACGAATACATTCCTGTTGTTGATTTGTTCAAACAAATGCGAGCAAAAAACATATCCATAAGTATAATAATTGATGAATACGGTGGAACGAGTGGAATAGTAACTATGGAAGACATCTTAGAAGAACTTGTCGGAGAAATCGACGATGAATACGACAACGAAAAAGAAGTTACAAAGCTTAGCGACAATGAATACTTAGTCGATCCTGAAATGAGAATTGATGAGGTGAATGAAAGATTCGACCTCAACATTCAAAGCGAAAAGTTCGATTCAATAGGTGGATTTGTGATTGAACTCTTAGATAGAATGCCAAAATCAAAAGATGAAGTAGAATTTGAGAATTTGAAATTCGTAGTAGTAAATGTAGATAAGAGAAAAATCACACAACTTATGATAATATTTAAATAAAAGTTAACTCTCACGATTTTCGTGAGAGTTTTTTTGTGTAAGATAGCTAAGAAAAAGTAGAAAAGCATTTTTACACGAATATCTGACTACATAAATTGGAGATTTCATAATCTCGAACTACTAAAATCCAAAACTCGAGCAAGCTCTCAAACAGTTGGATTTTTACGTAGTTCTTCGATTTGAAATCAGAACAATTTATTCCGTATGATATTCTTAGCAAAAATGTAATCTACTTTTTTATTATAGATTATAATCCTTACTTTTTTATCCCCAGCGCCTCTTTTGCCAATTCATCAGCCATATCGTTATAAGTATCGTTGGAGTGACCTTTAACTTTTACAAAATTAATATCGATTTGAGGCTTTATTTCGTCGATAAATTTCTTGTAGCTTTTGGTTAAATTATTGTTTGTTTTCCAGTCGCCATTAGCCCAACTTTCAATCCCTTGATAATCATAAAAAATCGTGATTTTGTCCATTTTAAGTTCGACTGCTTTTTTAATTGCAAATACCGACCCACTTACTTCTCCCGATACATTTCTATGCGTTGAGAATTCTGATTTAGGAAATTTTTGATTGAATTTGTCGATTTTACTATTGTGAAACAACACACAACCAAAACTATATTCTCCCGTATCTTTTTTGAATGATCCATCTACATAAGCCACACACTCATTTTCATTTAAGTTATCAATGGACGCTACTTTTTTATTATGTTCGCCATTTATAAAATTATCTGCCTCTTCTTTTGTCTTAAAAGATTTGAAAATCGCTCCCTTAAAACCATTTACTTGTTGTTGGCACTCTGACCAACTATTGTATATCCCAGGATTTCTCCCAATTTTTACTGCATAAAATTTACTCATTACATACCCACACGCTCAAAGTTCCAGCTCCCACTTCAAAATCTCCGAATCCTTCATCATCGATTACAATTTCATTAGAATTTGTTCCAGTGATTTCCGTGTACTTCTTGCCTGCATTTTCCTTTCCTACATTCATTTTCAAAGTATTGATGTCAGCTGTGCTGATTACTACAGCCATTGGATTATGAAAATCATCGCCGTGTCTAATCCAACCTATCAAATTTTCATTTTCCATATAATCTGTCTGTTCTCCAAATGCGTAGTGTTTTCTGATGTACATCAAATTATCTATAATATCCTTTTGCCCTTCGATATTAAATTCTCCACCTATTTTACAATAATCACCGTAAAACACGCAAGGATATCCATCTTTTCTTAGTAGAATCAAACCGTACGCAATCTTTTTGAACCAAGGCTCTACGAATGATTCCAAAGATTGACCAGGTTCGCTGTCGTGATTATCCACGAATGTAACCGCAATCGTTGGATGTTCTTGAACCAAAGTATTGTCGAAAATTTTTCTCATATCAAATTTATCGCCCATTTTTGATGCAGAATACATATTAAAATGAAGTGCCACATCGAACAAATCCACATCGTATTTCGTATCGTACAAATAATGATTGGTGTTGTCCTTATCTTGTAACCAATATTCACCGAAAAAATAAAAATCACGATTAACAACATTTTGTATATGCTTTGTGAAATCAATTATAAATTCATCATCAATGTGTTTAAGTGCGTCGTATCTGAAGCCGTCCACATTAACATAATTCACAAACCATTCTCCCCATCTAAAAAGTTCATCTTTAACATCAGGATTTTTGTGGTCAATATCTGCAAACATCAAATAATCGAAATTCCCTTTTTCGTTGGAAACATTCTTGCTAAATCCTTTGTTTTCTCCAGCGACTTCAAAAATTGCTTTCTTTTGTTGTTTATTATCAAAATCAACTCCATTAAAATGTTGGAAATGCCACACGAACTCAGAATATTTTCCGTTCCTACCCTTAAAATCAAATCCAGTCCATGCTTCAATATCATAAGCATCAGTAATTCTTTTCTCCCTGTCGTTAGGATCCACTTCGTAAGCCTTAAAAGTTTCTGAGAAATCTGCTCCAGCTTTGTGATTTAAAATGACATCTGCGTAAACTTTTATATCATTTTCGTGCAAAACTTCGATTAATTTTTTCAATTCTTCTACAGTTCCATATTTTGTACGCACAGATCCTTTCTGATCAAATTCTCCCAAATCGTACAAATCATACACACCATAACCAACATCATTTGTTCCTGTTGCTTTAAACATTGGAGCAAGCCACAACGCATCAATCCCTTTTTCTTTTAAATTTTTCGCTTCTCTCGTCAAGTTTTTGTAATAATTTCCATCATCTGGTAAGTACCACTCAAAAGCCTGCATCATTATTTCGTTTCCCATTTGTTCCTCCTATTAATTGTAAGAAATTGCTTTATATTGTATAATCTAATAAGATTATACCATTAAAATGATAAAAATAAGGAGAAAAAATGCAATATTTAGTCGGTAGAAATCCTGTTATGGAAGCTTTGGAAATGGATATGGGAGTAACCAATCTATACATACAAAAAGGCGAGTTAAAAGGATTTATCAAAAAAATAGAAAAAAAAGCTTACGATATGGGAATTAAAATCGAATACGTCGATAAAAAATACATCGAAAAATTCGCAGAAAACACTGCTCATCAAGGTGTTATGGCAAAAATGCCAAGTTTCGGATATTCAAGCGTTGATGAAATGATAATTTACGCCAAAAAAATAAACGAAGATCCATTTTTGATAATTTTGGATGAAATAACAGATCCTCACAATTTGGGATCCATCATTAGAACTGCAGAAGTTGCAGGATGCCACGGAGTTATAATTCCAAAACACCGAGCTTGTGAAGTCAATGCAACTGCAATCAAAACAAGTGCAGGAGCTGTTTTCAATATCAAAATCGCACGTGTAACCAACATAACCACGACAATTAATTATTTAAAAGAACATAACATTTGGATTTACGGAGCTTGTGGCGAAGCTTCACAAACTCACACACAAGCTAACTTGAAAGGACCTATCGGCCTTGTAATTGGAAACGAAGGCAAAGGAATTTCGAGATTAGTCAGAGAAAATTGTGATCAGTTAATTAAAATCCCAATGTATGGAAAAACAGAATCACTCAACGCATCAAATGCTGCGAGCATTCTAATTTATGAAGTCATACGCCAAAGGTATGAAAAATAAACAGATTTATCTTTATGTCGATGGTTATAATATAATAAATGCATGGCCTAATTTGTACAAATTATCAAACGATGTGGATTTGGATAGTGCCCGTGAAGAGCTCATTGATATAATGAAAGAGTATCAAAATCTAAGCGGAGAACAAGTTTATGTAGTTTTTGATGCTTATCTTGTAAAAGGTGGAATGAGCATTGAAGAAAAGCGTGATAATTTGACGGTGGTTTACACAAAAGAACACGAATCTGCGGACAGATACATTGAGAGAAAAGTCAACGACATGAGAAAGCACGACAAAATGTATGTGGCAAGCAACGATGGAATGATTCAAAGAATTATTTTATCGCGTGGAGGAATTAGAATTAGCGCCAATGAACTTTGGAAAAATTATCTAACTTTAAAAGAAAACCTCAAAAGATCTAAGCTAAGGAAAAGAAAACAATCTACTGAAAATATTGTTACTATAGATGATGAAATTTATCAACAATTAGAAAAACTTCAAGATGAAATAAAAAAACAAAACTAGGTCACAACACCTAGTTTTGTTTTTTTAAACATAAGGAGATATCCAATTTAATGGATAAAATGAAAACGTTATTAACTATTTATAGTATAACATCTCCTTTATAATTTGTCAAAATTTTATATTTGAATTTTAATAATTTATTCTGCCTTATCTTCTTCAATTAAATTTTTTATTGCGTTAATGGCAACTTTAATGGCTATATCAGTGTCGTGGCAAACAGGATTGTCCAAGTTTTTCTTCTCACGTTCTTGATTAGCTACAACCAAAAAACAAGATCCACATCTTACTCTAAGGTAATTTGCAACCACAAAAAGTGCTGCAGATTCCATTTCACTTGCCAATGTGCCAAGACTTTTCCACGCTTCCCATTTATTCAACAAATCATATGATATTGGCATTTTTTCAGGCTCATGTTGTCCATAAAAGCTGTCCTTACATTGAACTACTCCGACGTGGTAATGTTGTCCTAAATCTTTCGAAGCTTTTACCAAAGAATTTGTCACATCTAAGTTTGCAACTGCTGGAAATTCTATCGGAGCGTATTCTTTACTCGTTCCTTCAGCTCTTATTGCAGAACTCGCTATAACTACATCAGAGCTTTTTACATCTTCTTGAATTCCTCCACAAGTTCCAACTCTAACAAAAGTATCAGCGCCAGCTTTTACAAGTTCTTCCATTGCAATAGCTGCAGATGCTCCTCCAATTCCTGTGCTTGTCACAGAAACTTTTACTCCATTCAAACTTCCAGTGTAAGTTACATACTCTCTGTGATCTGCAACTAACTTCGCATCGTCAAAATATTTTGCAATCTTTTCGCATCTTTTTGGATCTCCTGGAAGTATAACATACTTTCCAACATCTCCTTTTTTAATATTCAAATGATATTGTACGCCTTCTTCTGCGTATTTCATAAAATCACCTCATTTTATCTATATTAATAGTATATACTAATTTTAGATAAATATCATTATTGGGCGTTGATTTTTACGTAATTTGTGCGATACATTATTTTCTTGAAGAAAACCCCTACGAAAGTATTCAAAATAGAAGTTGGAACACACACCGCAAAAAACATCGATAAAAGAAGTCTTGCAAAATTTTCAGTTCCCATCCCCAATGGAATTGCAGTCGCCAAAAATACAAACCCACTAATTAGAGTTCCTATCATAAATACAAAATTTGATTTTGCATTGTTTTTACCCATAGCTTTGAATAAATAGTATACGACAATTCCCGAAACTAATTTGTCTAAAATATTTGGAAGTTGTCCCATTGGAAAATTAGTCGTAAAAGCCGCAAGTAACCCAGCAAATAAACTCAACATAAAAGCTTCTTTCACATTATCCATGAAAATAATCCCCAAAAACATCATAACTAATAAAAAATCTGGCTTTACTCCCATAAACAACGCAGGTGTAACGTAATGAAGCAATAATCCTACACTTAAAAATATCGAACTTACTGTTAATTTTTTTGAATCCATAATATCTTCCTTTCTTTTTTATAAAATTTTTCTCTTCTAAAATCATTTCATAAGTTCATTTCATTACACTCACCTGCCTTTATAATAAAAAAACACCTGTTCCCCAAAAGGAACAAGTGTCAAAACTCGCGTTACCATCCTAATTTATGTGCAAAAATGCACACATCTCTTTCAGATACTTCCATATCCTATCCCTGTAAAGTGAGAATCACTTTTTGAACTACTATATTTCATTCAAAATTCAGATAACCCCATTCATATAAACTTCCCTTAGAAATTCGCACCAACCATTTCCTCTCTTGAAGTTTCATTTATACTACTATCTTATCTATTGAATTTAATATTTTTAAATATTTTCTAATATTATATCACAAATAAAATAATTTACAAGTTATAAAACAGTTTTAAAATTAACATTTACCAAATCTTTTATAGAATTGTAAATCAAAGTTCTATCCAAAACTTCATCCAAAAACTCTTGTAGTTCTTCTCCTTCATAAAATGAGAAGAAATAAATGTCAATATTGATTTTATTAATAATACTCTTATCTTCAAAACCTATAACATTTAACAGATACATCGGATTGTCTATATCTAAGTTCACCTTAGCTTCGATATCTTGCAATATAGTGTTTCTTTTCTTCGCAACTCTCATCATAGTCAAAATCAGCTCTGAAACGATGGAGCTTACGAAGAAATCAATTGATGTGAATTCTTCTTTTTCTGAATCAAAAGAAATAGATGAATCTACGGGAATACAGGATTTTTCATTGTAAACTTTGACCAAATCATCGGATACAATAGCTCTGAAACTTTTTTGGAATGAATTTATATCATCATTCATATTCTTTCCTCAATTTATCTCTAGCATCAATCATTGATTGTAGTTTTTCTCTAATGTGGTCGTATTCATTTACAGGTCTATTAGAGAATGTCGCAAACCCACAGTCTGGATTTAGCCACAATTTATCCTTGTCGATAAACGTAAGGGCTTCTTTGGCTCTTTTGTAAATTCCATCTGTGTCTTCCTTGTCATCCAATCTTGGATTTAACACTCCAAGTCCCAAAATCACTTTGTTGTTGATTCTTTCATCAGCTAGTAATGCTTTCAATTCTCCAGCTCTTGGAGTTGAAAATTCTAACGCCAATAAATCAGCATTGATATCTGCAAATAAATCTAAAAGCGGAGTATAAGGTCCTGTCAATAAAATACTTTCGTTTTTACTCCAGTTTCCACGACACACGTGAAGTGAACAGATAGATTTGTCCCTATCGACACTATCCATCACGCTTTTTATCAAATGTGTGGCAAACTTTAACTCTTCAGTTGGATCTTTTCTAGTAGACAAAGATGCACACATGAATGTTCTTGGTTTACCTTCAGTGAACACAATTTCTGTAAGAACTGGTTCATCAAATTGAATTACATCTACTCCGATTTCTTGAAGATTTTTGATTTCTTTTCTGTAAATATCAATTACATCTTCTCCCAAATCTTCCTTACTATCGTAGTATTTGGAACTAACATTTGAAAGCCACATACTTCTTGTAACCAAGTAAGGACCAGGCATTGTAATCTTAACAGGTTTATCAGTCAATGATTTCAAAAGTTTTAATTCTTCTGATACAATGTCTCCTTTATATTCCAATTTGCCAGTACAAATAGCGTTCTTAATAGATGTAGCTGGAACATCCAATGTCGTCAAAATATTTTCGAACTCTCTTTTATCATCGACGTAATCTAGCATTTCGGCCATACTCATTTGAGTTACTCCACCTAGTTTTTCAGAAATAAAAGATACGTAATTATCTCTTTCTATCTCCCCACTTGTGATTACATCGATATCCAAATCTTCTTGTAATTTTACAACTTCTTTAGTCTTATCATATACCAATTGTTCGTAGTCAGAAAGGCTAATCATATTAGCCTTTAACATCCTACGAGCTTTCATTATTTCGTCTCCTCTTGGCATAGATCCTATCAAAGAGGTATTGAATAATTTATTGTTCACTATTGAATTCCTTTAAGAAATTTCCTAAATATTCATTAGCTTCAGTAATTTGTTTGAAACCTTCTCTTCTACCAGGAATCCATTGTTTTAATCCTTCAAGATCCATGATTTCTTTTTCTTTTTCGTTGTTGTAATCCATCTTGAACATAATGTCATCAAATGCTTTGATATCTTCATCAGAAACTTCAGGATTGAATGTAAATATACAATGGTCGAAGTTATCAGTTTTATCTAAAACTTCAACTTCATTTTTGTCTAGTGTACCATCACTAATCCAAGCATCATAATTTGTACTTAAGCAGAATGATGCATCAACTTCTCCATTAACCATAGCAATCATGCTGTCTTTTTCTCCACCAACGTGGTCTCCATGTAAGCCAACACCGATATCAAATCTTTTTTCAGTGTAATCTTTACCATATTCTAAACCATTTTGATGTAAATAGTTTATAGGAATAAGTCTTGCTTGTGGAGAATCAATAGCCCCAAATCCTATTGTTTTTCCTTTTAAATCAGAAACTTTTTCAAAATTTCCCTTTTTAACTACTAGATAAGTCTTCTTATCTCTATCAGTATCTCTCATACATCCGATCTTATCTTTTCCGTCAGATCTCAAGTGAGCGTCTAAATGTGCTAATGGGGAATTCCATGCTCCATCAATTTCTCCATTCATTAAAGCATCTACTTGTAGTTTGTAGTCTTTGAAGAATACTCCTTCGATTTCTGCTCCATTTTCCTTGAAAAATTCTTCAATCATTTCCCATATTACTGTAACTCTTGGAGCGTAAATAACTGCACCTATTTTTAATTTTTTCATTTAATTCCTCCTATTTTATTTACTTGATAAAGATTGTCCTAACATAACATGCAACACATCTAAAGATGGTGCCATGATTTGTCCAGCGTAAGCATCTCTCATCAACTTTTCTATTTCAGTCTTTCTATTGTAACTAATTCCTCCACCCACTCTCATTGCAAGAGTTGAGGATTCCATCGCATGTTCAATTGCAATAACTCTGGAAGCTATGATTTTTTGTAAGGCATCTTCATCATTTCTACCTTTTTATTGATATTTGTGTCCTATTTACTTGTTTTCTGTCGCTAAAATACCACCTAACATTACATGGAGAACATCCAATGATGGCGCCATAATTTGTCCAGCGTAAGCATCTCTCATCAACTTTTCTATTTCAGTCTTCTTATTATAAGTGATTCCGCCGCCAATTCTCATTGCAAGTGTAGCTGAGTTCATTGAATTTTCAATTGAAGTCACTCTTGCTGCAATAATTTTTTTAAGCATATCTTCGCTATCATTAACTATAGCTTCTGCTGCATCTTCTGATAGTGTTCTTGCGCTTTGTGCCATTGAATATATCTTAGACAAATACATTTGAACAATTTCAATATCTGCTAAGCATTTGCCATTTGGATATTTTCTACTTGTAGCGTATTTATTAGTAATGTTTGATATTCTAATATTTAAACCAGCATATACACTAGCAAGTCCAAGTAAAAACATCTTTGTTACAACACTTGCGACTTCATCTGCTCCGCCTTCTTCTCCTAATCTGTAATCAGATGTCAACTTAACATTGTCAAATTTCATTGGACAAGAAACATTTCCTCTCATTCCAACTCCATCCCAATATTCCATATTGAAACTCAAACCTTCAGATTCCAATGGAACAACCCAATATGTCGTTTTACCTTCAAATTCAGCTGATTTACTATTATATTGATAATAACTTGCATAAGTTGCACTTGTTACCATTGATTTAGTACCCTTGAACACATAGTCATTTCCATTTTTAGTACAGGTCATTTCTGGATTACCAAAATGTGTTCCACTACCAAATTCTGAATCAGCCAACGCCATAAATTTATTATTTTCAACGACATCTTTTACTATTTTATCAATTAAAGTTTTTTGACCATAATCCAACACTCCACTGATTCCAACATTATGCATCATATAGCATAATGCTGCAGATGGATTGTATTCAGCGAATGCCATTGTAACTTCTTGATGTTCTTTTGCTCCTTTGCCAAGTCCGCCCATTTCTTCAGGAATCAAAAGTTTTAAAAATCCTTCTTCTCCCATTTTTTCAAATGCTTCTTTTGGGAAAGTGCAATCCTTGTCAGATTTTTTTCCTTCTTCTTCTAAATATTTTTTTGCAAATTCTTTTGCTTGTTCGTAAATTCCCATTAAGCCTCCTATAAAAGTGGTTGACCTGTGATAGCTTTTCCTAACCAAACGTTAAGAACGTCTAGTGATGGAGCCATGATTTGTCCAGCGTAAGCATCTCTCATTAATCTTTGGATTTCAGATGCACAGTTGTAAGTCTTACCTCCACCTACTCTCATTGCAAGTGTTGAAGATTCAATTGCATTTTCGATGGCTGCCACTCTTGCTGCGATAATCTTGCAAACTGCGTCTTCTTCGCCAGCAACTAAAGATCTAGCTGCTAATTCTGTAAGAGCTTTGGCACTCATACCATTAGCATAAATCTTAGCTAAGTGAACTTGTACTGTTTCAATGTTAGCTAAGCATTGTCCTGAAGGGTATTTTCTCTTTAATGCGTAATCATTAGTAACTCTTGATAATCTTAAGTTCAATCCAGTGTAAACACTAGCTAAACCTAAAATGAAGTATGGAGCAACTACGTTAAATACTTGGTCAACACCTGAACCTTCTTCACCGATTCTGTTAACTTCGTCTAATTTAACATCATTCATAGCCATTGGACATGAAACATTACCTTTCATACCAATACCTTTCCAATGACTCATCTTGAATTCTAATCCTTCTGATTCTAATGGAACTAACCAGTTGTTGATGTCTCCTTCTTTTTCAGTTGATGGAGTCAAGATTAAGTAGTAGCTTGCATGAGTTGCACTTGTTACCATTGATTTAGTTCCGTTGAATACGAATTTGCCACCATCTTTAGTAACTTTGATTTCTGGAATATAGAAGTGAGTACCAGTTCCAAATTCAGAATATGCTAATGCCATGAATTTGTTGTTTTCAACGATGTCTTTAACAATTTTTTTCTTTAATTCTTCATTACCATGAGTAAGAACTGTCATTAAAGCTACGTTGTGCATCATGTAGCAAAGACCAGCAGTTGGGTTGCTTTCAGCAAATGCTAAAACAGCTTGTTGATGTTCAACAGCAGTTTTTCCTAAACCACCCATTTCTTCTGGGATAAGTAATTTGAAGTATCCAGCTTTTCCCATTTCTTCAAATGATTCTACAGGAAATCTGCCTTCTTCGTCTGAACTTTTTGCATATGGTTCAATGTGTTCCAATGCAAATTTTCTTGATTCTTCGTAAAAATTCATAAAACCCTCCTAAAGTTTATGTTCAATAATATAATATCACTAATTCTCTAATAAGACTACACATATTGTTAAAACATACTCATTTATTGAATATTTCTATAAATCCTACTGTTTTCATTAGATTTTTTAATAATTAGAATATTTCTTTGCTTTTATCTCTGTTTTGTCGTTGAAATATCAACATTCTTATTCTTTAATTCATTTATAGATTTTTTCTATAAATGAAAATTTAGATTGTTTAAAATTATGTAATAAAAAACACCGTGAGATAATTGACCTGAACCCCAAAATCCGGAATACGGATGGAGGGGTTTTTGTATGCCAAAATACACAAAAGAATTTAAAATTAAACTAGTGAAGGAATACTTATCAGGTAATTCGGGTGGTCGAGAAATGGTAGCTAAAAAATATGATATTCCAGATGGAACTTTGAGAAATTGGATAAATAAATATAATTCAGGAGGCTTTGATAACTTATCTAAAAAGTTAAAAAACAATAAATACACTAGTGAATTTAAACTATCTGTAATACAATATAGGCAAATCAGTAATACTTCGCTTAGAGAGACTGCAGAGCATTTCAATCTTGTAAATGTATCTATGGTATACAGATGGGAAAAAGCTTATCAAGAACGTGGTCTATCTGGGCTAGAAGATAACAGAGGAAGGCCTAGAAAAAATATGACTAAATCAAATAAAAAGTCTAAAATAAACACTCCAATAAACGAAAGTGAAAGGGAAGAATTAATAAGACTTAGAGAAGAAAATAGACTTCTCAAAATGAAGATAATATACGAAAAAAAGCTACAAGCCT
>NZ_JBKWZF010000012.1:0-64413 GCF_046991905.1 Finegoldia sp.
CAAAATTCATAATCGAATTAATCACTCCAATCGCAATCGAAGAAGGATTAAGATTCGCCATCAGAGAAGGCGGAAGAACAGTAGGAGCAGGCGTTGTTTCTAAAATTATAGAATAATTTAATATACTAAGACTATTTAGCTCTCACTTAGGTGAGGGCTTTTTTTGTACACTTTTTAAATAAAGATTTAGAAAAATAAATAATAAAAGGAAAAAACATTTCTTAAACTTATAAATTAAACAATGTTCTGTTTTTAGAAAAACTCTGTTTATATTAAAATATAATATTTAAATTGACAAAATTAAAATAGTATGATAATTTTAAAAATAGATAGAGATATATAATATAAAAACCAAAAAATGAACAAATCATCACTATATAACAATTAAAATACAATAAATGTTACTAAACAAAAGTATGAAGTGTTAAATGTTACAATCGTATTAAACCACATATTTTACGATAATGCTTAATATTACATATCCTATCAATTTAAATAAAGGAGGTAAATATTAGGAAAAGATGAAAAAAAAGTATAAGTTATTTTCAATAATTTTATTGCTATCGTTTTTATTGACTTCAATACCACAAGAATTGTTTGCAAAATCTTACGCAGATAAAGAAATAAAAATCGACAAATATGAATTATCAGATGTATCACAACTTAAGAATATTAATTATGATTATAATCTTATGATGAGTGAAGACGAAATAGCAAAAGAAAGTTCTGTTCTTAAAGGAGCAAGAATTGAAGGAAATAAGGCGTATGAAATTCCGTTAATGAAAAAAGCTCAAGACGATTTAGCCGTATTGTCGCAAGATAGATGTATTAATTTACCATCTGCTATTAACAATTACAATCCTCAACAGTTTTTTTATATCGGTTCAATAGGAGTAAGAATTCAGCTTTTGAGAAAAGTTAATAGATTCATTGATCTAATGACGACAGAATATATCTATAAAATTCAAGAAGCTCATAATTTAGCTGCACAAACAGCTTTTGAATCGGTTATGGTTGCAATCAATCCTTTCAATGGGAAAAAGGATGTATTGGCAGCCATTGATAAGTTGGACAAAAATATTGAGAAAATAATAAGTCTTAGAGATTTGACTGCTAGTGATCAGGCAACTGTTTATGTAAAAAGATTGATGTACAAAAACATCGCTGAGGCGAGAAAATCTTCTAACAAATACTTTGATAAAGGCGACTATGGTGCAAAAGGAAAAGAAGAATTTATCCAAACCATTTTTAGAACGGAAGTTAATGAAATTAACAAAGAAGTTGGGAAAAACATTACTTTTGGACAGTTAATTGAATTAGATGCAAGACTAAAATCTGCAGCTTCTTCGGCATATCTATCCAAAGAGGTTTTAGCAAATCCTAACTGGTTAAATGGGACTGTTTTGGGCGAGATTAGTAAACAAAATGTCTTAAAATCAAAGTACAGATCATCTATTGATAAAAATGATTTTGATATGTGGCAAAATCTAGTTAAGAAAGTTGTAGATAAAAAAGTTGAAAAAAATCCAAGATACGATTCCATTTCAAACGCTATTTATGATTTATGGGATTTTAATGGAAAACTTATAGCTAAGTATCCAAATTCATTGAAAAGAGAAGAATTTGAAATAGATGGGTTATATATTCCATCATCTTATATAGAACCATATCAAGTAGCAAGTATAAAATGGATTGTATCGCCTACTTTTGATAAAGTTCCATCTGGAATGAAATCACAAAGTTCCAATATTATTATTGGATTTGCTGGTCAAAAAGCTCAATATGGAAGCTACAATAATTATGTAGTTGCTAGATCTTCATTACAAGACGAAGTGGTTACAACTAATATGGATGGCACTAATTCGGATCTTATTTATCCTGATTTCACAGATCCGGAAATATAGTTAATCTTAAATTTTATGGAGGATATTATGAAAAAGAAAATTTTAGCGATAATGTTAGCTATGTTGATGGTATTTAATGTAGCTGCACCAGTAATTGCAAGCGCTAATGAACAAACTGAACGTAGTTTAATTGAAGAATATCAAGAAATGATACCTCAACTTTCACAAAATGAAATGCTTAAGGGAGCTACTATTTTAGAAGAAAATAAAGTTAAAAATGTTCCTTTAATGAAAGCATATCAAGAAGATATCAAGACATTAGCTGAAGACAGAAGTTTTGATATTCCACCTGTAGCACAAAAATTTAATGAACAAACAATTTATGATTTAGATTCAATTGCACCAAGAATTAAACTTTTAGGTTTAACAGGAATATTTATTCATAGATGTTCTACAGAACTTCTATATAAAGTTCAAGAAGCTCACAGTAGAGCAGCTGGAGAAGTATTTGTAGCATTAGTAACAGCTTTTAACCCCTTTAATTCAGTAGAAGATATTGAAAAAGCTTGCGAAAAAATTTCAAGTGTTATGGATGAATTAAAACAATTCCCTGATTTAACTGCTGATGATTTTGCTACAATCTATTTAAAGAGAGTTTTTAATAAAAGCTTAGCTGACGCTAGAAAACTTCTTAACAACTACTACAGAGATGATTTGACAGAAGTTGGAGTTAAAGGTAAAAGAGAATTTGTAAGAAATTCACTTTCAAAAGAAATTGCTGATATTACTAAAGCATCAAATACTCAAATCCAAGTTAAAAACTTAATAGAATTAGATGCTAGACTTAAATCAGCTTGTAGCCAAGCTTTACTTGAACGTGATATCTATGCAAGTCCTAAGTGGTTAAGTGGAACAATAGATAAACAATTAAACGAAATCAGAAACATAAAAAATAAAGTAAACAGATATTTAACTTCTGAAGATAGAGCTAAATTCGATAAAGAATTAAGAAAAGCACAAGATGTTAGAAGAGCAAGAGACGTTTCTTATTCTAGAGCTGCTGAAGGAGTTTACATTTTAAGAGATTATGTAAATGAATTGAGAGCAAAATACCCTGAAGAATTTGAATCAATCTTAGCACTTCGTGAAGGTGAAACTATTCATTGGTCCGAATTTAATGTACAATCTGAATTACCAGATCCCGCAAGAATAGCTAAAATTATCTGGTTAAATAATCCATCTTTTGATTTCTTACCAGATGGTTTCAAACCAAAAGATTCAGAAGAAATCATTGTTGGATACGGTCATGATAACAACAAATTAGAATATGGATCTTATGAAACTTACAAAAATAATAGAGAAAAATTGAGAGCTTCTGAAGAAGTTATCAACCCAGATTTTGGTGATGAAAACTCAGACTCAAATAAAACATCTAATGATGGATATTTGATATTTGATTTTAATTAGTTATAAGGGGCAAATCTTATGATTTGCCCTCATTAACTAAACTTTATGTAGTAAATCTTCTTACAAATCTAAAAAAATATTTTAGGGTGTAAGAAGGTTTATTCACAAAAAAAGGAGTATTTTATGAACAAAAGGTTAAAAATATTTTCGATTATTCTTAGTGTTGCATTGGTGTTGCCTATGCAGCCATTATCAGCTAATAAACAATCAAACAATGATAATAGAACTAAAGATTTAATTGAGTTCAAACAAACAAATACAAGTGAAAAAAAAGATGATTTGAATTTGTACGAAAAAAGCATAGAAAATAACAATTTTAATGTTAATTCAAAAACATTAAAACAAGATCCATACAAAATTCATACAGATTATTCATCAATAGACAATAAGGTCGGTAAAACTATATTTCCTAGGACATTCTTTTTCAGAAGCATTAATGTTGCAGACAATCCAAAATATGATTTAAGGGATATTGGTAAGGTTACAAGTGTAAAAGATCAAGGTCCAAATGGTTCCTGCTGGGCTTTTGCAACTTTTGGATCTGCAGAATCTATATTAATGCCAGATGAAAGAATGGATTTTTCTGAAAAACACATGAGAAATACTCACGGATTTGATTGGGGTCCAAGTGATGGCGGAACTAGAACAGTATCTTCTGCTTATTTGGCTAGAAGATCGGGTCCTGTTCTTGAAAAAGATGACCCTTATGATATTTATGGATCAGATTCTCCAGAAAATTTACCTATAGCAAAAGAGTTAACACAAGCTATATTTTTACCAGACAGAAGAGATTCCAACGATAATAATTTGATTAAATCCATGATAACAAAATACGGTGGAGTGTATTCAGCGGTTATGGGTGGGGATGAATATCTCAACAAAAAAACAATGGCACATTATTATTCAGGTGCTCAAGTTCCAAATCACGCTATAACAATTGTTGGATGGGATGATAATTACAGTAAGAAAAATTTCAAGACTACTCCACAAGGAGACGGTGCATGGATTTGTAAAAACTCTTGGGGAACTGGTTGGGGAACTCAAGGCGGATATTATTATGTATCATACTACGACAAAAACATAGGAACACAAAACTCTCAATATATTTTAAAAGATTTGAATGAAAATGAAAAGATTTGGCAATACGATAAATTGGGAATGACAAGTCAAGTTGGACTTGGAGAAGAATCGTATTATGCGAATGTGTTTGGTCCAGTGGAAGAAGACACATATCTTTCAAGTGTAGGATTGTGGACTTCTGCAAATGATGCTGAATACGAAGTGTTTGTTAATACAAATGTAGATAAAAACGGTGGACTTTCACAAAAAAACAGCGTTAAACAAGGTAAGATGCAATTTGCAGGTTACGAAAAAGTTAAAGTTGAAGACACGCTTATTTCAAAAGGCTCAAAGTTTGCTGTTATTGTCAGAATGAAAACTCCTGGATACAAATATCCAATTCCAATTGAAAGACCTATCAAGGGATTTTCTTCGAAAACAACAGCAGAAACTGGACAATCTTTTGTAAGTAAAGATGGTGAAAAATGGACTGATTTAACCGATCAAATCAAAAACGCCAATGTTTCATTAAAAGCATTTACAATAGATGGAGAGCACATTAATGGTAACAATGAAAATGAAAATAAAATAGAAAGCATTAAATTCAAAGAAAAAGAAAAACTTCTCAAAATCGGAGAAACTGTAACACTAGGAGTTGATTTATTACCTAAAACTGCAATAACTGAGGATTTGAAATGGGAAAGCTCTGATAGGACAGTTTGTGATATTGACAATACAGGAAAAGTTAAAGCTGTTGGATATGGAGAATGTATAATTACTGCAAAATCAAAACATTCTTATAGAGTTTTTGATACTATGAGAATCAGAGTTGATGAATCAAACGCACAGTTTAAAGCTAATATTTCATCAGATAAGCAAAGTTACATTCAAGGAGAACAAGTTGGTATTAATATAGCACTTAAAGACCAAAATGAAAACCAAATCGTAAATAAAGATATTGAATGCGAAATAGTTACATCTCATGATCAAAACTTCAAATACAATTTGAAAACAAATTTAACAGGAGAATCTAATTTTAATGTTAGACTTGCAAATACTGCAGCTATTGGTAAGTATAAGGTAAATGTTTATTATAAAAATAAATTAATTGGCATTAACACTTTCAATGTTGAAAGCAAAGATTTTGTGCCTACAGTTGAAAATCCACTTTTTGTTGAAAACAAACTAGACAAAGACAAAATCAAACCAAATACTCAAGTAAAATTAGTATCAACAGTTACTAATAAATACGCAGAAATTAAAAGATATGCTAAGGTGAATGCAACCATTACATCTCCATCTCAAAAAGAATACACTAAATCATTGTACACAGATAAACAAGGACAAGCTATATTTGATTTGGAAAAGGAAATGTTCAATGAAGAAGGCGTTTATAAAATAAAAGTTAATGCAAGTTTGAGTGGTTTTGATGATTTTACTGAAACACTAGATTTACATGTAGATAGAAATACAACCGAAATGAAAAATTTAGATCTACAAATGAATTTGTCTAAAAAAACTTTCATGGTTAAAACAGAACCTGTAAATGTCGATTTTGTAGTAAATAATGAAAATAAACCTATTTCTGATGCGAATATTAGATTGACCATAACTGATCCAAATCAAAAATCTTATGATGTTAATTTGAAAACAGACAAAGATGGAAAGGCTAATTTTTCCATGAATTTGTCAGAAAGAAATGTAATGGGAACTTATAAAATAGAAGCCGTTGCCTACAAAGAAGGATACTACGATGTAGAAAAAAGCGATTCATTCTTTGCCAAGAAAGATGGAAAATACTTGAATATTTCTTTTGAATCTGCAAAGAAAGTTTACAAACTCAATGAATCAGCTTATATTAAAATCCAAATCAAAGATGAAAACAACAATCCAATGAGAAATTCATCGGTTGATATTACAATCTTGGATCCGAACCAACAAGAAACTAAAATCAGAAAAGTAAGTGACTATCAAGGATATGTATTCATTTACATGACACCAAAAGCTTACACTTCAAAAGGGGAATATTCTATAAAAGCTGTAGCAGATTACTACAATTACCCTTCATCATCCGCAAATTATAGGATAAAGTTTGGAGAAGACGAAGATTATAAAGGGATTTCAGTAAATGCCAAAAATAAAAAAGAACAATATTTTGTAGATGAGGTTGCTGAAATTGATTTTAAAACAGTAGACGAATATGGAAATAGTGTCAACAATGCAGAAGTTAATATTTCTGTAAAAACTCCTGATGGTAAAGTGATAATTGATAGAACAACAACAGATGACAAATCAATTGGTAGTTGGATATATAAATTGAAATTGGCTGCCGGTAAGTACGATGTGACATTGAAAGCTCAAAAATCCAATTACAAATCATTATCTCAAACAATCAGTTTTACCGTAGTTGAAAGGCCGAAACTTAAAAAGTTTAGCACAACAATAATGTCAGATAAGAAAATCTATGAAGCGACTAAGAATGCAGTTATAAAACTAAACTTGAAGGATGAAAAAGGAAATAACTTTTCAAATGTAGATGTCAAAGTTACAGAAATATCTCCAAATTCAAAGAAAGAATCAAACGTTAAAACGGATGAGCAAGGAAATATAGAATTAAATGTAAATACAGAAACTCAGGGAAAATATGAATTGTACTTTGATTTGTCTAAAGAAAAGTACGAAAAAAGGACAAAAAGATTTGTATTTTATTCTATTACTAATCAAATTCCTAAGACAAATGATAGTTTCTTTGATGCTAAGAATGCTACCGATGTAACGAAATATTTGAAAACTCAAAAACCTTTCATATTAGATGTAAGATCCAAAGCAAGTTTTGAAAGAAGTCATATCGACAATTCATTTAACATGGATTTAAATGATACTGATTTTGATGATTTTATGAATGCTTTGGATAAAACTACAAATCTATTTGTAATAAGTAACTTAGAATCAGAATCTAAAATCAAACAATTGAAAGATAAGGGTTTTAAATCTGTAGCTTATATTAAAGAAGGTATGCAAAAATACATCGAAGTGTCAGGATTAGAAAACAAAGATTACAACAAAAATCTTAGATTAGATATAATTCGTGACAAATCTGTATACAATTCAAAAAATGAGATAACTTTTGATGTTAAAACTACTGACTCAAACTACAATTATATAGCAAAGTCGAATGTAAAATACAAATTACTTGACTTAGCAGGAACTGAAATAAACAGTGGGGAACTACAAACTAATAACATCGGACAAGAAAAATTAAAAATCAAGCTTTCTGATAATATATATCCAGGAACTTACAAAATAATAGCAGAAGCTAACAAAGATGGATACTACCAAGATTGTTCATTTACCAAATTTGATATTTCAAACAAAGATGTAAATGATGATTTTATCAACTACGATGATGCCAATAAATCTTCATATTTTGCTCATTTGAAAGATGATAAAGAAAGCAAAGATTTATTAAAAAATATTTACGGTAAAAATCTCTTAGGTTATTCTGTTAATGACCTGAACGATAAATCAAAACTTCTCAATGATGTCGTTGATTTAAAGAAACCAAGCATTGTGTTGTTTGATAATAACAAAGCTAAGTTGGAAGATTTTGCAAATAAATCACACGAAACATATAATTTTGTGAGAATAACATCAGAAAATAATAAAAAGAATTTACAAGAAAAAAATCTTAGAAGATTGATATCAACAAGTTTCATTGATACAGATAATGATATTAGAAATTCCAAATTATCATTGACTCAAGGTATTAAAATACTGGTATTAGATGAAGAGGGTAGAGTTGTAAATTTAATAAATCAAAAAGATTTTAATAATATTAAAACTATATTAGCAAAACAAAATATCAAAATTGAAGATAAAATAGTAGACCCTAATGTAGAATTAAAAACAAATCAAAAAGCAAACATTAATATAACATCGCCAAACACAACAGTTAAGAGAAAAGACGTTGTTCAAATTAATGTTGAACTAAAAAATGAAGACACAAAAGAGTATTTGGCTAATAGAATTATTAAATACACTTTGCAAGATCCTTTTGGTAGAACTGTATCATACAACAGGCAAACAGATAAAAATGGTAGACATATACTAAAAATTGGTACAAATGATAAAACTACCTTGGGAAAATATAGTGTCAAAGTAGAATTGTTAGATGCTGAATACCAAAATGCATTCAAATTTATCGAATATCAAGTTGTAAGCCAAAACACTCCTGATTTACTTCAAATGAAAGCTTTGATTAAAACTGATAAGGAAAAATACGAGCTTGGAGATAGTATTAATTTGGAATTGGTTGTATCAGATTTGAATGATTCAAAGCTAGATAAAGCACAAGGACAAGTTATACTAGAAGATTCAAATCAAAAACAATTATTCAATAAGAGTGCAGTATCGGATAATTCTGGAAAAATTAATCTGTCCTTCATCACTAATGACAGTAACGTATTGGGACAATATACTTTAAAAATCAAAATTTCAAGAGAAGGATTTAAAGATTACAACAAAGAAATTTCAATTCAAATAGGTGATAAGCCATCTAAACCAGATGAAAAACCAGACGAAAAACCAGACAAAAAGCCAGACGAAAAACCAGACAAAAAGCCAGACGAAAAACCAGACGAAAAACCAGACGAAAAACCAGACGAAAAACCAGAAAATCCTATTGATGTTGAAATAAAGGAACAAAACTTCCCGTTATCGTTTGAACAAGCTTATGCACTTGGATTTTTCGACGCAACTGATAACTTAACAATGATCAATGTAAAATCCAAATATGGGTTCAATTACAGCAATTTTGTATTATACGATAAGAATAACAAACCAATTAAAATACAAGATTTGATAGATAACAAAAGACCTACAATTTTCTTGATGGGAGATAGAGTCGATTCTCAATCACTTAAAATGTTTGAAAATTCTTCGAATATAAATGACAAAGCATTTAATTTTGTCAATGTTATTACCAATGGAAATCAAAAAGACTTGGAACAAATAGGCAAAGGCAAACTATATTCGGATTCATTTATGAGAGGTAATTCGTTGAATGGACAATTTAGATCGAATAAAAATCAAGTAGTTATTTTGGATAAGAATGGATCGTTGTTAAATGTATTTCCTTATAAATCCAATTATGAGCTTTTGAGAAGATTTAACATGTCCAATGGATACTACGCAGACAATAAGAACTTCAAAAAACTTAGCATAGATATGTTCAAATCAAGCTATCCTATTTCTCTTGAACAAAGAAAAAACAGAAAAGATTATGAAAAATTGTCGGAAAATGAAGCTAAGTTCAGTTCACAATACGCTAAGGATCTTTCTAGGATTAAACTGATAGACAAAGACAACAAACCTAAATCATTAGATGAAATTTCTAAAAAAGATATTAAAATACTTCTGATTGGAGATTACAGAAAAGAAGATACTATTAAAATGTGGGAAAATTCTAAATATATAAAAGAAGGAAACTATGATTTAATAAATGTATCTTATTTGGGGGCACAAGCTGACATAAATAAGAAGAAAGAAAGATTCGAAAGTTTGGAAAATGTTAAGAAAGAAATCTATGTTACTGGAGCATATAATTCATTGATACAAGTTCCAAAACCAACAATAGTTGCTATTGATAAAAATCAAAACTATATGTTTACAAAAGAATACAATTCAAACGAAGATATCAAGTATGTTTTGGATAGAACTGTCAATACTTTCGCAAGCAATGAAACAATAACAGATTCATTTAAACCTATTGAAGATCTTAAAATCTTGGAAGAACTTCCGAAAGAAAAAGATCCAAATAGAATTGTTCCAATGACCTATTCTCAAAGAAAAGAAAGAGGAGATTACAGGATATTTGAACCGAACGAAAAAGAAGTTAATGAAAAATACTACGGACGAGATATGAATATGTATTTAATGAAAGACATCAATTCAAATCAAAAATATATAAAAGAATTCTTGAACAAAAAAGTAAACGTAATGTTAGTAGGATCTCCAGAAGATAAAAACTCCAGAATAATGTGGAAGAATTCATCGTATTTGAATGTGGAGAAAATCAATCTAATAAAGATTTCTAATTATAAAGATGAAACTATTTTGAAGAATATGTTCCAATCTTTTGATATGAATGATGTAAAAAATAACTTCTACTGTGGTGGAGAAAAATTTGATTTTGATAAGTCGGTTTCAAGCCCATATGTTCTCATTACAGATGAAAACGGAAGAATGCTATTTGTGAAAAAATACATTTCCAACCAAGATATTGAGGATTTAGTGAACAGATCATTACAAACAAAATACACTGAAAACTCAGTAGGAGATGATATGTTACCAATTCAAAACGAAAAAATATCATTAGATAATAAAAATCACGAACCAAAATTGGTAGAAAATGTAGAAAGTACACAGCCAGACGAAAATGTAGCCTTAACTTATAGTCAAAGAGAAAACAGAGGTGATTACAAAGAACTTAACGATACTGAAAAGAAATTTAATAAATTGTATTATGGACGCGATATCAAAAATTATAGGTTTTTGAAAAATGATAAAACTTATGAAAAAATTTCAGAGTTACAAGATGAAAATCTTACAATACTTTTGTTAGGAAATTACAAAGAAAATAGTTCATTAAAAATGTGGCAAGAAGTCAGTAGAATACAAAGCGATGAATTTTCTATCGAAAACATGAACACTATCGGTAATATCAATGTTATAAATGATACGATTAGTTCTAAAAAATTGGATATATCTGAAATATACACAAATGCTAATTCGATATTTTATTTAAACAATAGAAGAAATAATACTATTGTAGCAATTGATAAGAATTCCAAAGTTATTTTCATTAAAGATTACAATGATATGAATGACATTAAGTATGTGTTGGATAGAACTTTGAAAACACAATTTTCTAAAGATCTTGTCAGTACAACAGTTCCTAAAATCTTAAATATTGATTTAAGCGACAAATAATTGCGAAAAGTCTTCTGCACTAAACAGTGTGGAAGATTTTTTTGCATTAAATGAGGAAATAAAAAATCTAAATATAAATAAAAAAATCCGAAAAAAAAAACAAGAATTAAAAAATACTTAAAATAATCTAATTAAAAAATAAAAAAATAATAAAATGTGATTAGAAATAAAAATATTGGGTAGATAATATATAAGGAGGATTATAATAACGGAGGAAATTATGAAAAATTTGAAAAAAATCTTATTTACAATAATACTTATGTGCTTAACAATAAGTCCAACTTTAAAAGAAAACGTTTCATTAGCTGGTGGCGGAGTAAAACCTGCTGAACCAACAGTCGTTTATCAAAAGGAATATGGGAGGAATTATACTTTTGAAAGAGATAAGGCTCCAAAATATGTAGTCTATGGAGAATCAACAGTAACAGGATATAAAGGATATTTATACAGACAAAGGTTAATTACAGTAGATGTTACAAACAATAAGGAAACATGGTACTATAGTGGAACTATTTACCATTGTCCTGGTGGCTCAATTTGCCCGTTCCAATAAAATAAGATAAAAAATCAAGGTAACTAATATTTAATTAGAAATCCTCCTCATTACATATGTGAAAGGAGAAAATATGTTTGAACTGAAAAAACTTTACAAGTCATTAATATTTCCAGTTGTAGTTATTATTTTTTGCGTATATTCTTATGTTACATTAAACAGCATAAAATATGAATATACCGATCAAGATTATTCTTATTTTATGAAAACTAGGAATACTTTTGATAATACAATGATGGAATCTTTTGCATTATCAAAATCTTCTGAAAACAAAGAAGAACAGCAGAAATATTTGGATTTTAGCAAGATGAATTTTTATTCTTTGCAATACATAAAACCATTGGAATACGATGTGAGTATGTTGATGGAAGAGACAAAAGCTGCAAAGTATTCTTCAAAAACAGAGCATAATTTCTACAATGAATTATTGAGCCAATATGATGAGATAGAATCGTTCAAAAGGCAAAACAACTTAAACAAGTTACCTAGTTGTGGAATGTATAACGAATTGGATTCTTATTTTAATTTGGTTCGTGATGAAATTAACAGATATGGGTTCTACACAACTTCCAACAATTTTAGTTTTTTTAAATCATTTGGTTTCCTAATGGAAAATGTCATGAATGATATTTTCTTGTGTGTGATTTTTCTGGTAGCTGTATTTGCTAATGAGATGAATTTCAAAAATCTAAAATTAGACATGATTTCAATGAGCTCCAGAAAATTAGTATATGCAAGGCTTATAAAGCATGTAGTATTTTTTGCTATTGTAATATTTTCGATGATTTTGGGCAATATTATTTTCTCTGTAATCAAAGGATTTCCAATAGGAAGTGCGAACGATATGATTTTGAAATCTGTAACAGACCTTAAGATTAAGGCGCCTATAACAATGAATGTAAACTCAATGGTACTTGCTTTAAAATACATAGGGACGGGGTTTTTGATTTACAGCATTGCGATGATTTTGTATGAAATTTTCAGAAGGTACATGAAACAAAGTCTATCAATTATAGCTGTTTTATCAATTTATTGGATAATTTCTTTGATTTCAAGAAAATATGATCTATCGTTTAGTTTAAATAGTTTTCGTAATTTTGGTAATCTTTCAATATTAGTGCCAATTGTATTTCTATTAATGATTGCATGTTTAATCATTGTTAACAATAACAGATACAAGTTGATTTATTATAATTTTTCTAAAACATACTCCAAAATCGATATCAAAAATATCTTGCAATTAGATTTTGCTAAAATTATGAGAAGCAAATTATATAAGTATTTTGGTGTACTAACTGTAGTGGTAGTTGTGTTATTCTGCTTCAACACGATAAAATTCAAAAACATAAAATCTAGGGATGATTTGCAAACTATTGATAGTGAGATTGAAGTTGCAAAGATTAACGTTCACAACAATCCAAAAGACAAAGGAGACAAGAAAAGACTAATTAATTTGGAAAATTTTAAAAAATCTTATGTTAACAGAGCTAATAATCCCACAGAATATTATAGTAATATGTTTCTTTATTTGAATTCTAAATGGGAATTTGATGTAGAATGGATAGATCCAAGTACTTCTCGATCTAATGAGAATAGGGTAAATTATTTTATTGATAACCACTTAAAGCCCGATTCAAGTTATGAGATTGTTAGTAATGAGATTGAACAAAGTTTATTATCTAATAAAAAGCTAAAATTGTATAAAACAAAACAACACTCTCCTTCTGAACAAAGAGGACTCATAGGTAATGTAATATCTATGTATGAAAATGGGATTATTCCAGCATTTACGTTGATTATTTGTCTGATGTTTACCCTTGAGTTTAAGAAGGAAAGGTCCAATGGATCTTTGAAGTTGGCTTTTGTGAATGAATGGAAAAAAGATGTCTGGAAATCAAAGCAGATTAATTCGTTTGTATTATCTGCCGGAATGTATATTGTGATTTTGGCAATTAGTATGATAATTGGATTGTTTAACGGAGGACTTGGTGAGAAATTGTATCCAGTGTTCTGCTACGATTACAGTTATAACGGTGTGGTAGAGGGTGTGTTCAGGGCATCCAGTGGTTTCATTTTGCCAATGATTTTGATAAATATTTTGATAATTTTACTTGTGGTTAGTTTTTCAAATATGATGACTACATTCATCAAGAATGAAACTGTGAATATAATTGCTACAACTTTCTTGATTGTTTTGGGAATAATTATTAGCTATTTTGGAACTTTGGGTAAGTTTTTCTTATTGAATCCGTTTAGCTCGGTGGATAGTTTGATGATTTTGAAAGGCGGATACAATTATTTGAATGAGTTCAGTTTTTCTAATCCGATATATAATGTGATAATGATTGTATTTTATATTATAGTGTTTAATTTGATATCAATTAAAAGGATGAAGGGGGATATTAATGCTTGAGATTAAAGGTCTGAACAAATCTTACGGAGAAAACGAAGTGTTAAAGGATTTGAATTTGAAATTAGATAAACCTGGGATTTACGCGTTAGTTGGACCAAATGGTATTGGTAAGACTACTCTTATGGATATAATTTCTGATTTGACAAAATACGATTCAGGTGAGATTAAGGTTAATGATATAGATAATAAAAATCCGGAGATTTTCAAGTATTTATCCTATGCAAGAAGCTTGGATATGCTGTATGATAACTTGACAGGGTTGGATCATTTTATTTTCGCAAAGAACTCACGCCATGTTTCTGATGAAAAGTTTGAAGAGGTGTTAAATATTTTTAAGGTTCATAATTTTATGAAGAGAAAAGTTAGCACTTATTCTCTGGGTCAAAAGCAAAAAACTTTGTTGACGTATTTTTTCATGGGAGATTATGATATTTACATTATGGACGAGCCTGTAACAGGATTGGATCCTACTAGCGTTATTTTGCTTAGAAATTATCTTCTGAAATTAAAAGATGATGGCAAGATAGTTGTGTTATCATCTCATACTTTGTCAGAGGTTGACAAGTTAACAGACGATGTAATGTTTCTGGTGGATAAAAAAATAGCGTTTGAGAATTTGTCTGAGATTTCAAAGGAACAATACAAGGTTGTAACATCCGATAGTGAAAACCAAAGGGTAGTCAATATTGTGGCTAAGAATGATTTGGACGATTCTTTGAAGAAATTCATATCTGATGGTTTAATCATCGATTCGATTGAAAAATCAGATTACACTACAGAGGACAGATACATTGAATTGTACACAAAATAATTTGATTTTTTGACAAATAAATAGTATTGTTGTATAGGTAAGTGGTTTCATTTACCTATATTTTTATGTGAAAAAGGTGGTTTTTTGGTAAATTATACGCAGTTGTATCTGACGATTATCAATTTATTCTGTTTGATTTTTGTTGGGTTTTTGCTTAGAAAATTCAAGATAGTAGATGAAAATACGATGACTGGACTTAACAAGCTGATTTTTAATGTACTTTTTCCAGTTAAAATTATGATGAGTTTTTATAATGTGGAGTTTGGAAATGATTTGAGCTTGAAATATTTTGTGTACTTGAATGTTATGTTTTTGTTTCACATTTTTCTGACATTTTATTTTTCAAAAATCACTAACGAAGATAAGTCTTTCGCTGTTTTGGAAGCTAATGGAATGAGTAGGGGCAATTTTATAATAATGTCGTTTCCTATTTTGAGTGTTTTATTCGGAGATAAGGGAATTGTGATGGCTGGAGCTATCACTGGTATTAGTCAGTTTTTCTATAATTTTTATACGGTGAGCATGTACGAAAGTCTTGTTGGAGAGAATAATTCTAACAAAACTTTATTGATTAATGTATTCAAGACTCCGTTGATGATTGGACTTTTCGTTGGAATTTTCTTGTATGTAACTAAAATTAACATATTTTTCTTGGAAACTTCTCTTAAAAGTTTGGGGGATATTGCGGGAACTTTGGCTTTGGTGACTATGGGGTATGGTTTGAATTTTAGAATTGATTTCAAGGAAATTAAATCAATTTTAAAGGTATCTGTGGTGAAGCTTTTGGTTCTTCCGTTGACAGGATTATTTATTGGAAAAATTTTCGGCTTGTCTGAAATTCAAAAGGTTGTTGCGTTGATTTTATTTGGTGCTCCTACGGCTGTTAATACTTATGTTTTTGCTAAAAGATATCGTCAAGATGATTCATTGGCAGGGTATTATGTTGTGAGTACTACAATTTTGTATCTATTCACTTTATTACTTTTAATTAAGCTGATTTAGATTGCTTTTTGTTTTTTTAAATGAGATAATATAAGATGTAAAAACTAAATAAGGAGGTAATATATGGATAAAAAGATTGCAGGTTTAAAATTACCGTATTTTATAATCGCATTAGTAATAATCGTTTTATCATTTATATTTGATGTTCTACCAAATGGCATGGTTGGAGCATTTTTGTTTTTGATTGTATTTGGGGAATTATTAAACCTAATCGGAAATCACACACCAATTATTAAAACGTATTTGGGTGGTGGAGCTATCGTATCTATATTTGTTGGTGCGGCTATAACTTATTATAAATGGTTACCAGCTGATTCTATCAAAAGTATAAATACATTTATGACTAAGGGAGGATTCCTTGATTTCTATATCGCAGCTTTAATTACAGGTTCAATTCTTGGTATGAATAGAAAATTGCTTATCAAAGCAGCAATTAGATATTTACCATGTATTTTGGGTTCTGTGTTTATGGCATTACTTTTAGTAGGAGTTGTAGGGTTGTTGTTCGGAAAGAGTGTAGGTGAATCAATCGCTTATATTGGTATCCCAATTATGGGTGGAGGAATGGGAGCAGGCGCTGTACCTATTTCAAAAGTTTTCGAATCAGCATTGAATATTCCTTCAGAAACTATTTTGAGTAAACTTGTTCCAGCGGTTGCTTTGGGTAATGCTATGGCGATTGTTGCAGGTGGTTTATTGAACAGATTAGGAAAATCAAAACCAAGTTTAACTGGTAATGGTCAATTAGTTAGAAGTGATGACGATAGTTTGAAAGCAGAAAAGAAAGAAAACATTATTTTAAATGATGTTAAAGATTATGGCGCTGGTATTGTAATTGCAACAGCATTTTTCACATTTGGTGCTATCTTAGCATTTTTATTTGAAAAAATCGGCATCAAAATCCACTCTTATGCATGGATGATTATTTCTGTAGTTATAGTTAAAGCAGCAGGAATTGTTCCAGAAAAAATCGAACATATTGCCGAAGGTTGGTACAATTTCGTAGCGAAAAACTTCACAGCAGCATTGATGCTTGGTATTGGTATGGCTTACACTAATTTGGGACAAATTTTTGAAGCGTTCACACCAACTTACGTTGTATTAGTTATCGCTGTTGTATTGGGAGCAATTATTGGCGCTGGTATCGTAGGATATTTCGTAGGATTCTATCCAATAGAAACAGCTATTACTGCAGGATTATGCATGGCTAACATGGGTGGTACTGGCGATGTTGCAGTTCTTACAGCTGCAGATAGAATGGAACTTATGCCATTTGCACAAATATCTTCTCGTTTGGGAGGAGCGTTAATAATTTTGTTGGCATCTATTTTAGTTCCAATATTTTTCTAATTTAATTGAGGTATTTTAAATAATACCTCTTTTTTGTTGGAATAGTTAGGTTTTAGTGTTAAAATTATATTGTAATAATATAATTCAACAATCTGTTGAAAATTATAGGAAATTTATGAGGTGAAAATATGAATATTGAAGAAATTAAACAAAAAGCTCTTGAACTTCACGAAAAAAATCAAGGGAAATTAGAAGTAGTATCTAAAGTTAAAGTTAATGACGCTATGGATTTGGCGTTGGCTTACACTCCAGGTGTTGCTGAGCCTTGTAAGAAAATTCACGAAGATAATGAATTAGCATATAAATACACAAATAAAGGAAATATGGTTGCTGTAGTAACTGATGGTTCTGCAGTTTTAGGTTTGGGAAATATTGGTGGAATCGCTGGTATGCCTGTTATGGAAGGTAAATCAGTTTTATTTAAAGAATTCGGTAATGTAGATGCGTTCCCAATTTGCTTAAACACACAAGACACTGAAGAAATTATCAGAACTGTTAAAGCGATTTCTCCTTCATTTGGTGGAATTAATCTTGAAGATATTGCAGCTCCAAGATGTTTTGAAATTGAAAAAAGATTAATCGAAGAATTGGATATTCCAGTATTCCACGATGACCAACACGGTACTGCTGTTATTGTATTATCTGCAGTTATCAATGCGTTGAGAATTGTTAAGAAAGATATTTCTGATGTCAAAATCGTAATCAGTGGTGCAGGGGCAGCTGGTATTGCAATTTCTAACTTGTTAACATTAGCAGGTGCTAAGAACAACTTAATCTTAAACAGCCGTGGAATTATCGATCCTGATGATGAAAAACTTGACGAAGCTAGAAGAGAAATCGCTAGAACTACTAACCCTAATAAAGTTAAAGGAGATTTGAAAACTGCTATGGAAAATGCAGATATTTTCATCGGTGTTTCTGCTCCTGGAATTTTAACAAAAGAAATGGTATCTTCAATGAACCACGATTCTATTGTTTTAGCGATGGCTAACCCAGTTCCAGAAATCTATCCTGACGAAGCAAAAGAAGCAGGTGCAAGAGTTGTTGGAACAGGTAGAAGTGATTATCCTAACCAAGTTAACAATGTATTGGTATTTCCTGGAATATTCAGAGGAGCATTGGATGCAAAAGCAGACAGAATTACTGACGATATGAAATTATCAGCAGCGTATGCAATTGCTCACATGGTTGAACGACCAGTAGAAGATAGAATTTTACCAGAAGCATTTAACAAAGATGTTGCAAGAAATGTTGCAAACGCAGTTAAAAAATCTTGGGAAGAAAAGAAAGTTATTAAATAGGAGAAATTTATGATAGATATAGTTGATAGATTTATTGAATATGCAAAAATATATACGACAAGCGATGAATCAAGTGAAACTTGTCCATCAACAGCCAGACAAAAAGATTTGGGAAATTTATTAGTAAAACAATTAAAAGAAATGGGAATTGATAATGCACATATGGACGAACACGGATATGTGTATGCATCATTAGAGTCTAATTTGGATAGAGAATCAAAATCCATCGGATTTATTTCTCATATGGATACTGCTCCAGATATGTCTGGAGAAAATGTAAATCCACAAATCTTAGAATACAAAGGTGGAGATATCAAATTATCAGATACGGTTACAACAACTGTTGAAGATTTTCCTTTCTTAAAAGATTTGGAAGGTCAAACTTTAATTCACACAGATGGAACTACACTTTTGGGTGCTGACGATAAATCTGGTATTGCAATTATAATGGATGTTGTGAATAAATTATGTGAAAACAAAGATATTAAACATCCAACAATTAAAATTGGATTTACTCCTGATGAAGAAATAGGCAGAGGAGCTGATTTGTTCGATGTAGAAAAATTCGGAGCAGACTTTGCGTATACATTAGATGGTGGTCCAATTGGAGAATTGGAATACGAAAACTTCAATGCAGCAGGTGCAACTATAACTATTCATGGTAAAAATGTTCACCCTGGTAGTGCAAAAAACACAATGATTAATTCGCAATTAATCGCTATGGAATTGTTCAATGAACTTCCAGTAGCACAAAGACCAGAACACACAGAACATTACGAAGGTTTTTATTTGTTGACATCATTTGAAGGAACTGTTGAAAACACAGTAATGAAATTCATAATAAGAGATCACGATAAGAAAAAATTTGAAGAAAAGAAAGCTTATTTGGAAAAATTGGTTGAATTTTTGAATGTGAAATACAACAATGCTATCGAATTGAACATGAAAGATAGCTACTACAATATGAAAGAAAAAATAGAACCTGTAATGGAAATTGTGGACTTGGCTTACAAATCAATGGAAGATGTAGGAATTAAACCATTGGTTCAACCAATAAGAGGTGGTACTGATGGAGCACAATTATCTTACAAAGGACTACCATGTCCGAACCTTTTCACTGGTGGATATGCCTTCCACGGAAAGCACGAACTATTATCTGTAGATCAAATGAAAAAAGCTTCGGAAATGGTTTTAAAAATTATAGAAAATTATTCAAAATAATTTTTACAGTAGCCTTTAGCAAGTCTAGAGGCTATTTTTATTGACAAATATTCCCAATATAATAAAATTTTGCTATAATTCTAATTAGGAGGGAAATTATGAAAAACGATGTTTTAATTGATGAACAAAAGAAAAAATCTCTTACGGTTACGAATTTGATTTGGATGGGATTCACAGTCGTATGGGGATTTGGTAATGTTGTTAATAACTATGCAAACCAAGGTTTAGCAGTTATTACAAGTTGGATATTTATAATGGCTTTATATTTTATTCCGTATTCTTTAATGGTTGGAGAACTTGGTTCTACATTCAAGGAAGGTCAATCAGGACTTAGTTACTGGATAAAACAAACAATGGGACCATTACTTGCTTATTTGTCAGGTTGGACTTATTGGGTAGTACACATTCCTTACTTGGCACAAAAACCACAAAACCTTATGGTAGCAGGTGCGTGGGCGATTTTTAGAAATCCTAAAATAGTAAAATCTTTAAATCCAATTGTTTTGCAATCTTTGGTACTTATAATATTTTTGTTATTTGTGCTTTTAGCAGCAAATGGTATTAAATCTATAAAAGTTTTGGGTTCAATCGCAGGTACTGCTAGTTTCGTAATGGGTATTTTATTTATTTTATTAATGTTAGCAGCTCCAGCATTAAGAGGAGTAGAAGTTGCATCTCCAAATATGTTAAGTATTAAAACTTACTTACCTAACTTTAATTTGCACTATTTGACAACTATTTCTATGTTGGTATTTGCCGTAGGTGGTTGTGAAAAAATCTCACCTTATGTAAATGATACACAAGATGCAGGCAAAAATTTCCCAAAAGCTATGATTATTATGGCTTTAATGGTAACAGTATCTGCAATTTTGGGTTCAGTTGCTATGGGTATGATGTTTGATACAACAAATGTTGCAAACGACCTTAAAATGAATGGTGCTTATTATGCATTTGAAAAATTAGGACAATATTACGGAATCGGTTCGACTCTTGTAATCATTTACGCTTTGACAAACTTTGCCGGACAAGCGGCAGCTTTGGTTATGAGTATTGATGCACCACTTAAACTTTTGTTGAGTGAAGCAGACGCAAAATACGTTCCAAACTTCTTGAGAAAAATCAACGACAAAAAAGTTCCAGTTGGTGGATACAAACTAACAACAATTTTGGTTAGTATTTTGATTGTTATTCCAGCTTTGGGAATAGGAAACTCAAATGAATTGTACAATTGGTTGTTGGATTTGAACTCCATAGTAATGCCAATGCGTTATTTGTGGGTATTTACAGCATATTTTGCATTAAAGCACTACTTGTATGAAAAACAAGGTGTGGAATACAGGTTCACAAAGTCAAAATCATTCGGTAAAATTATCGCTGGATGGTGTTTCTTATTCACAGCTTTTGCTTGTATTTTAGGAATGATTCCAAAAGAAGGAGAACCATTCACAAGTCAATGGAATTTCAAATTGATATTAAACATTTTGACTCCAGTTGTTTTATTGGGATTGGGTCTAATATTACCATCAATTGCTAAGAAAGAACAAGCAAAAAATATTTAAAAATAAACAAAGACTTTTTACTTTAAAAAAATTAATAACTACACAATAGTCGGTCAACTAAAATGGCCGGCTATTTTTGTGATATAATATAGACTGATTAAAATCAAGGAGTGGTTATGTTTACATTAAGAGATTACAAAAGTCCAGAAACATTGGATGAAGCTTATGAGCTGTTGATGAAATCAAAAATGAATGAAATTTTGGGTGGATGTCATTTTCTTAAAGCTGGCTGTCGTGCGTACAATGTTGGGATTGATTTGTCAAAATTAGATTTAAATTACATAAAAGTTGAAGATGATGAAATAAAAATCGGAGCAACTACTACATACAGAGATTTGGAATACAATGATTTTTTGCAAAGTTTTTGCGATGGTATTATTCCAAAGGCTTTGAAGAGAATTGTGTCAACCCAACTTAGAAATACTGCACAAGTTGGGGCAAGTGTGTTTTCAAGATATGCTTTTTCTGATTTTCTTCCAGTATTGTTATTATTAGATGCAAGAGTAAAATTGTATGATAATGGTGTGATGAGTATTGAAGAATTTATTAATTCTGATATAAAAAAAGATATTTTGGTAGAAATAATAATTCCAAACAAAGACATTCACTGCACTCAAATCGTACAAAGACTTTGCTGTAAGGATTTTCCGATTGCTATTGTAAGTGTTAGTAAAATCGACGGAGAATACAAGGTAGTGTTTGGGGCAAGGCCACAAAAAGCTATGATTATGAGAGATGTTTCTCATGAGATTAATGCTAATGGATTTGACAGAGAGAAGACATTGGAATTAATAGATGAATATATTGGTTCTAACAATAAAGCTAAGAAAAAATACAGAAAGCTTTTATTTGTAGGATTATTAGAAAAAGCGTTAGGTGAGTTTTAATGATTATTGAATTAAATGTTAATAATAAAAATCATATAGCTAGTGTTGATTGTGATACTACATTATATAGCGTTCTTCGCGATTTGGGATATAAATCCGTAAAATGCGGTTGTACGACATCTAATTGTGGACTTTGCACTGTGTGGTTGGATGATGTTCCAGTGCTTTCATGTTCTGTTTTGGCACTAAGATGTGAAGGTAAAAAGATTACTACACTAGAAGGAATATCTGAAAGTCAAAGAAAATTCGGAGAACTTTTGACTGAAGAAGGCGGAGAACAATGTGGTTTTTGTTCACCGGGATTTATCATGAATGTTTTAAGTTTGAAGAAAACAATCAAAAATCCTACAGATGAAGAAATCGAAGATTATTTGATGGGGAATTTATGCAGATGTACAGGCTATGCTTCTCAAATGAGAGCTATTAAGAAATATTTGGAGATTGAAGATGAAGATAAATAAGAATTTCAAAAAAATAGATTCAAATTCATTAGTTACCGGAAAACCTGTTTACACAGATGATTTAAAAGATCCTGATGCACTTATTATAAAGTTAATGAGAAGTCCTTACGCGAGATGTGAAATCTTAGAAATAGATAAATCAAAAGCTGAAGCAATGGATGGAATTGTTGCAGTGTACACTTATGAGGATGTTTTTGACAATAAATTTACTTTGGCAGGACAATCTTATCCAGAACCAAGTCCTTACGATATGTCGATTTTATCCAAAAATATTAGATACATGAGAGAGCCTGTTGCAATTGTAGTTGGTGTTAGCGAAAAAATTTGTAATCAGGCTATGAAGAGAATCAAGATTAAATACGATCTAAAAAAACCGTTACTTGATTACACAAAAGCTATTGACAATGAGATTGTAGTTCACGAAGAAAATGTATTTTTTAATGGACCAACTAAGGTTTTCGGCTATGATACTAAAAGAAATCTCGTAGGAGAAAAGAAAGAATCTTGGGGAGAAGATATCGACAAAGTAATGCAAGAGTGCGATGTCGTGTTGGAAGATACTTTTACAACAAAAGCGCAGGCACATTGTATGATGGAAACGTATAGGTCATATTGTTACATGGATCAATTCGACAGATTGTGTTGCATTACATCAACGCAAGTTCCATTTCATATCAAAAGACAATTATCCGTTGCTTTGGGAATAAGTGATTCAAGAATAAGAATTATAAAACCAAGAGTAGGCGGGGGATTCGGTGGAAAACAAACAAGTGTCACAGAAATTTATCCAGGATTTGTAACTTTAAAAACAGGAAAACCATCGATACTTGTATTTGACAGAGAAGAAACTTTTGAAGCTTCAAACTCACGTCACCAAATGAAAGTGAAAGTTAAAATAGGTGCCAAAAAAGACGGGACGATTGAAGCGTGTGACATTTATGCGTTGTCCGATCAAGGAGCTTATGGGTATCACGCATTTACCACTTTGAACTTGGTTGGAAACAAAACACTTCCATTGTACAGTAGAATGAGGGCTGCTAGATTTTTCGGACAAGTTGTATATACAAATAAACTTCCTGGTGGAGCTTTTCGTGGTTACGGTGCAGTTCAAGGTACATTTGCATTAGAATCTATGGTAAACAAATTAGCCAAAGAATTAAATATGGATCCAGTTGAACTAAGACTTAAAAATACTGTTCGTGAAGGAGAAAAAACTCTGGCTTACGGAATAGATGTCAAAAGTTGCAAATTAAATGAATGTATCGAAAAGGCAAGAGAAATGATTGAATGGGATAAATATTATCCTTTCAAAGAAGAAAAAGACAAAATAATTTCAGTTGGAATGGCTATTGCACAACAAGGAAGTGGAATTCAAAACGTTGATACTTCAACAGTTGAAGTTAGATTAAATGAACAAGGTGATTATACATTGTTGATGAGTCCTACAGATGTTGGACAAGGGACTGATTCAATCATGGTGAATTTGGCAAATGAAGTGTTGCAATGCGGAATGGACAATATTATTCCAATAATTGCAGACACTGATATAACGCCATTTGATCCAGGCAGTTACGCATCAAGTGGAGTGTATATAACTGGAAGCGCTGTTGTTCGTGCATGTGAAAACTTATTAAATAAAATCAAAAAACGTGTTGCGATGAGATTTGAAACTTCTGTTGAATGGCTTGATATTAGAAATCAAGAAGTTTATTTGAAAGATAAGAAATTAATTTCAATTAAAGATTTGGCGAGGGATTTGTCCACAGGTCCAAATGGTATGCAACTTATTGGAATTGGAAACTTTGATTCAAAAACATCTCCACCGCCATATATGGCAGGATTTGCAAAGATTAGCATTGACAAATTAACAGGAGAAATAAAAGTAGAAGATTATGCAGCAGTTGTTGACTGTGGAACTGTTATGAACACAAAATTAGCGACAGTTCAAGTTGAAGGTGGAATTTGTCAATCAATAGGATATGCATTGTATGAAGATTCATTGTGGGATGATGAGGGTAGATTAAAAGAACACTCATTTATTTCATATAATCTACCAACTAGAAAAGACATTGGAAATATTCACATTGATTTTTGTGAAAGTTATGAGCCAACAGGACCATTCGGGGCAAAATCAATTGGAGAAATAGTTTCAAACACACCAGCTCCAGCGATTAACGGAGCTATATTGAATGCTCTAGGATGTACTTTCGATACTCTTCCAATAAAAGCTGAAGATGTTTTATTAAAAATGTATGAATAATTTAAAGTCAGAGGTAATAACCTCTGATTTTTACTTTGTAATTTATTAAAAAAATTTAACAATTTATATATATAATTCGATCATAAAAATTTAATAATATTTTCACAAAATATCAAACGATTTTCATTAGTAGTATCAGCGATATGTATTTTTGCGGTACGATAATTTTATCAAAAAAAATCGTAATAAATTCCAAAATTACTTAATAATGTCCATAGTGAATTAAACAAAATTTACAAAAGTTAAAATTAAATTTGAAAATTGTGTTCAATATACTATAATATATAACTATAAATTTAAAAGGGGTGTTTACATGAAATTTTTAGCATTAGCAGTTACTTTAGTATTGTTTGCTTTATTGATGTTCATGGCTAAAAAGAAAATGAACTTTGGTACAAGAACAATAGTAGCTGCAATTCTAGGTATTATAGTAGGATTTATTTTTAAAGGAAACACAGAATATGTAAAAGTATTTGGTTCAATTTATGCTAATTTATTATTTGCGATAGTAATTCCATTATTATTCACATCAATAGTTAGTACTGTAGTTTCTTTGGAAAGTATAGAAAAAATGAAGAAAATAGGAACAAAAACAATTGGAATTTTAAGTTTACACAATGTTTTAGGGTCACTTATAGGTTTAATTTTAGGGGTAGCATTTAAAATTGGACAAGGAAGTTCGTTAACTTTAGCAGCAGATGCGAAAGCTAAGGAAGTTCCAACTTTTGCAGAAACTTTTGTAAATTTCTTCCCAGATAATGTCTTGGGAAATGCAGCAGAAGCAAAAGTAGTTCCTATAATTATTTTCTCGGTATTATTGGGTCTTGCAATTTTACAATTGGAAGAAAGAGGAGAAGGAGAAAGGGCAAAACCATTTTTAAGTTTTATCGACTCAGCTGCAGCAGTTATTTTTAGATTTACAGGAATGATTATAGACTTCACTCCATATGCTGTATTAGCATTAATGGCGAACGCTGTTAGTAGAACAGATATGGCTAGCATGATGCCGTTGATTGTTGTGTTGATATTGACTTATATTGCATCAATCTTCCACTCATATATCACAACTGGAGCTCTTTTGGCTATTTTTGCAAAAGTAAATCCAGTAAAATTCTTCAAAAAATTCTGGCCAATTCAATTGATTGCATTCTCAACACAATCTTCTGTTGGATGTATTCCAGCTAATACTGAAAATTTAACAAATAAACTAGGTGTTTCTGAAAAGATAGCAACATTTGTTGCATCAACCGGTTCAACTGTTGGTATGCCAGGTTGTGCAGGATTCTGGCCGGTGTTGTCAGCTATTTTGACAATTAATGTTATGGGAATTCACTATTCATTCGGACAATATGTTATGTTGATTTTGGTAGCATTGGCTGTATCTTTAGGTACTGTTGGAGTTCCTGGAACAGCAACAATCACTACAACAGCAGTATTTGCAGCAATGGGTCTTCCTGTAGAAATGGTTGTATTGATGAGTCCGATTTCAATGCTTGCAGATATGGGAAGAACTGCTACAAATGTTACAGCAGCAGGTTCTTCAGCAGTTATTGTTGCAGCAAGTGAAGGTGAATTAGACAGAGAAGTTTTTAACTCATAAGATTTCACACTAAAATTTGAATAACGATAATTAATTAACGTCCTTTACACATTTACTGATTCGTATTATAATCAAATTAGTAAAAATTAGAAAGGATCGTTAATATGACAGAAAAAGCAAAATCTTTTTTTGAATGGTTATTTGTAATAGGAATTGCCATTGTATTGGCATTACTGCTTAGAAATTTTGTAATTAGTACAACTCATGTTGAAGGAAATAGCATGAATCCTACAATAGAAAACGGAGATAGGATTTTCGTAAATAGAATGGGGATTTTTAAGAACAAATTAAAACGTGGTAATATTATAGAACTTCATGCACCAGATAAATCTGGCAGAGACTACATCAAAAGAATTGTAGCATTACCAGGTGATACCGTGGAATTAAAAAACAATAAAGTTTATGTTAACAATGAACAATTAAATGAAGATTATACAAGCAGTCCAACAACTCTTGTTTCTGGAGATAAAACGAAATGGGAACTAGGAGAGGATGAATATTTTGTGCTGGGAGATAATAGACTTCCTAGAGAATCAAATGATAGCAGAATATTTGGACCGATAAACAAAAAAGCCATAGTAGGAAGAGCTTTTTTGAGATATTTTCCATTTAATAAATTTGGTGTATTATAAGAAAAACTAATCTTGGATTTTCCAAGATTAGTTTTTTTATTGCTATTAGTTTGAATTTTGTTGAATAGTTCCACTTCTGTAAGCTTCTATTAAACTTTCCAAATCTTCGATTAATTCTAAGATTTCTTCGCCTTCATCTGTATCTTTTATTAGCATTCTCTTTGGAAATTCTTCTGTAATCGTAACCTCTGGAGTGTATGCTCCATGAACTGATTCCATCACTTGGAAATTCTTGTGTTTTGCTATCGCCAAGTGGTGGGAGTTAAATGTCAATGTGTATCCAGCAATACCTGTTTTCTTTTGATAAGCTTCGGAAATTCCGCCATCTATTACATAAGTTTTGCCGTTAGCTGACACTGGCTTTTCTCCATTTATACTTTTTACAGGAACGTGACCGTTGATTATATGTGAAGTTTCAGGATTCATATTGAATTCTTCAAATATTTTGTCTGCGTATTTTTCAATTTTACTTAAACTGAAATAAGGATTGCTAACTTCTTTTCTGACATCTTTGTCAGTGATGAAGAAATTTTCAAATGTTGATATCTTGCTTTTTCCAAACATTGGTGATTTTGGACCACACCACATATACCAGAAAAAGTCCAACGCAGTTTGTCTGTCAGGATCATTATCATTCATGTTCTTTGCGGAATTGATAATTCCTTCAAAGAAATCCAAAAGCGACTTGCCACTGTAACTATTAGATTGGTATGTGAATTCTTCAAAACTTCCGTCCTTATTCATAGGAATACATCCGTGGAAAAGCAAATTGCTGTTTGCTATTTTGTACACAGAACCATATGAGAACAAAAAGTCCATGTGTTCTTTTAATCTGTGACTTGTTCTGAATGATTTGGATATACATTCGATAACTTCTTGTTCACTTGGTGTTAATTCAAGAGGATTGTCAGGATTAATCGTTGGGAATTTTATATCCAAAAGAGCGTGTGACTTGCCATTTGCATCCTTGTAAATTCCGTTTTTGAAATCAATTCTTTCTAGGTATAATCTGTCTAATTGTTCGAATTCTGGATTTCTTTTAAAAAGTTGGTTCTCCAACTTGAATTGAATAATTGAAATAGCCTTGTGCATTCTCGCTGCATGTAGCAAATCAGTTTCTGAATGTTTATTGTCATCAAGTATTCTAACTTTGAATCGTTCACAAGGGTCATCGTAGTATGATTCATCTGCCAAAGTAGACAATAATCTCAAATTAATTCCATATCCATCTTCCAAAGACTGAAAGTTATTGTAGCTTATAGCGTTTCTGACGACATTACAAGCATTAACATAACTTCCAAGATATGCGCCCATCCATGTAACATCGTGGTTTCCGTATTGAATATCCACATCTTTTTTAGCAATAAGAGTATCCATAATAATGTCCGGTCTTTTGCCTCTATCGAAAATATCCCCGACAATGTGTAGCCAGTCAATGTTCAAATCTTGGATTAATTCACACAAATTTATTATAAAATCTTCACTAACCTCTATTTTAATGATGCTATCTAAAAGTTGATTGAAATATTCTTTTTTGTTCAACGATTCGTATTGAATGTTGAGCATTTCATCTATCAAATCTCTGTAGTAAAAAGGAGTTTGATTTCTGACTTTTTGTCTAGAATATTTGCTGGCAACTCTTTTAGCGATTCTTATAAGATAAAAAATCGTATCTCTTATCCATTTTTCTGTAAATTCATCGTTTTCCTTTGTAATATTGATAATTGTCTTAGGATCGTAAATTAAATTGGCCAACTGATTTTTCCTTGATTCCGATAATTTGTCTTTGAATTCAAGGTCAATTTTAATTCTGGTATTACCAGAAGCACTTTTAATAATTCTGTTGAAACTATCGTATTGTCCGTGCAAATCAGATAAGAAGTACTCTGTGCCTTTTGGTAAAACTGACAGAGACGTCAAACTGATTATTTTGTTGGCTGCTTGTTCAATCGTAGGAAATTCTTTTGCAAGTAATTTCAAGTATTTTAAATTGTTCAATTTTCTACCTCCATAATACTATTATATATGAACTCAGAAAAAAAGAAATAGTTTGCATATTGAAAAATGATTACAAATTTGATATAATTATAGGCGTAAAGATTTGTTATTTATCAAACAAATATTTTTTTACTTATTAATCCTACAAATCTAGTAGGAAATAAAAAAAGGAGGCAATATAATGAGTAAAATAGTTTTAATTGGAGCTAACCATGCAGGTACAGCTTGCGCGAACACAATATTGGATAACTACAAAGATGAAGAATTAGTAATTTTTGATCAAAATTCCAATATTTCTTTCTTAGGTTGTGGAATGGCATTGTGGATTGGAAAGCAAATTAAAGGTCCAGAAAAATTATTTTATTGTAGCAAAGAGGTTTTTGAACAAAAAGGCGCTACAGTTCACATGGAAACTAAAGTAGAAAACATCGACTACGACAAAAAAATTGTTTATGCAAAAGACAAAGACGGAAAAGAAATTCAAGAATCTTACGACAAATTGGTATTAGCTACAGGATCTCAACCAATTTTACCAGATATCGAAGGAATGGATTTGGAAAATGTTCAAAAAGTTAAAATTTTCCAAGATGCACAATCAGTCATAGACAAGATTAATCACGAAGATATTAAAAAAGTTGTAGTGGTAGGTGCAGGCTACATAGGAACAGAACTTGCTGAAGCTTTTAAAAGATTAGGCAAAGAATCAACATTGATAGAACACGGTAATACTGTTTTAAGAGGTTATTATGACGACAAATTCTGCAAGAAAATGGAAGAAAATCTTAAAAATCACGGTGTAAATTTAGTATTCAATGAAGAAGTTGTAAAATTAGAAGGAACTGATGGAAAAGTAAATAAGGTAATAACTGACAAAGCAGAATACGATTGCGATATGGTTGTTATGTCTATTGGTTTTAAACCAAACAGTTCACTTGCAAAAGATCATTTGAAATTAAACGATCATAAGGCGATAATCACTGACAAACACCAACAAACTTCAGATGAAAATGTATTTGCAGTTGGAGATTCAACAGTTATTTTCAATAATGCAACAGGAAAATACGAATATGTTGCATTGGCTACAAATGCTGTTAGAAGTGGTATAGTAGCTGGTCACAATGTTTGTGGAACAAAATTAGAATCAAACGGTGTTCAAGGATCAAACGGAATTAAGATTTACGATTTGTGCATGGTATCAACAGGTTTAACAGTTAGAAATGCTGAAAAATTGGGAATGGAAGTTGAATACACTGATTTCACAGATTTACAAAAGCCACCATTTATGGAAGAAAACAACAAAGAAGTTACTATCAGAATTGTTTACGACAAAAATTCACGCGAAATAAAAGGTTGCCAAATAATGAGTGAATATGATATTTCAATGATGATTCACATGTTCAGCTTGGCAATTCAAGAACACGTTACTATCGATAAATTAGCACTAACAGATATATTCTTCTTGCCACATTACAACCAACCATACAACTATGTAACTATGGCAGCTATTCAAGCGTTATAATCAAAAAAATTAGCGACTACTTTAACTAGTAGCCGCTTTTTTATTTAGCCAAGAGCAACATCCAAAATCATCATTATAATAAATCCAATTACAATTCCGTAAGTTGCTTGGCGTTCATATCCGTTGCTGTGAGTTTCAGGAATGATTTCGTCGCTAATTACAAAAAGCATTGCGCCTCCGGCAAAAGCCAAAATAAATCCCAAAATAGGTGAGAACCAAGTTACAAGTCCGTAACCCAAAAACGCACCTATTGGTTCTACTAATCCTGTAAATAATGCGATTAAGAATGCTTTTTTGACTGTGTAATTTTCTCTAACCAAAGACAAAGCAACAGCCAAACCTTCAGGCATATTTTGTAGACCAATTCCTATTGCGATTGGAAGCCCGTTTGCCACTGAATCTCCACCAAAGCCAACTCCAGTTGCCATACCTTCTGGGAAATTGTGAATTGTAATCGCAATTACAAACAACCATATTTTTTTCAAAGAATCTGAAGGATTTCCTTCAACTCTTTTGTCTAATAAATGCTCATGCGGAGAGTATTTGTCGATTATATCCAAAAACACAGCTCCCGCTAAAATTCCTAGTGAAGAGATTATAACTCCTCTAAAGCCTCCACCGTTTTCTTCAATACTAGGTAAAATCAGAGAAAAACAAGTTGCAGATAGCATGACGCCTGCAGCTGCCCCTAAAAATACATCTAACTTACCTTGACTTACATTTCTTGTGAAAAAAACAGGGATTGCTCCTACTCCGGTTAGAAGACCAGGAACTATTAACCCTAACATTGTCAATAAAAATGGGTCAATATTTTTCATCATTAAATCCCCCTTTAAAAATTTTAAAAATAAAATTTCTAATACTATTTTACTATGAATTCAAGAAATATCAAATATGATATAATATTAAAAGATTAAAATTGTTACCAAATTTAACCAAATAAAATATTACTCGTAGTATTAATAATTGAAACGAGGTATGTATGCAAGCTATTTATAGAAAATATAGACCGGATACTTTTGATAAAGTTTACGGACAAAAACACATAACAGATATTTTAAAAAATCAAATTGAAACCAAAAACATTTCTCACGCGTATATTTTTTCTGGTTCAAGGGGAACTGGCAAGACAAGTTGTGCGAAAATTTTTGCGAGAGCGATTAACTGCTTGGATTTGCAAGACGGAAATCCGTGTAATAAGTGTGAAAATTGTTTGAGTTCTTTGGAAGAATCCACATTAGATATTGTGGAGATGGATGCTGCTAGTAACAGAAGAATTGACGATATCAGAGAACTTAGGGATAAGGTAATTTATCCACCTACAAAATTAAAATACAAAGTTTATATCATAGACGAAGCTCACATGATTACTAATGAAGGATTCAACGCATTACTTAAAATCATGGAAGAGCCACCAAAACATTTGGTGTTCATATTAGCTACAACTGAAATCGACAAAATTCCACAAACTATTTTATCCAGATGTCAACGATATGAATTTAAAATGATAAATTCCAAGGACATTTCAGATAATATAAAATACATTCTGAACGATTTGGACAGAAAAATGGACGATGATGCGATTGAACTTATAGCTAACAAGGCAGATGGAGCTATGAGAGATGCTTTATCTATTTTGGATCAAGTATTAAGCATTGAAAAAGACAACATTACAAAACAAGATATTAATGATATACTTGGTATTGTCGACAACAAGGGGATTTTCAAACTAGTCAATAGTATAATAAAAAAAGATGCCAAAGAAGTTCTGAATGATTTGTACACGATATCACAAAACAAACCTGTTGAAAATGTTATGGATGAATTGTTGAATCATTTTAGAAACTTGTTGCTATCAAAAAATGGTCTACAAAACATAAGGCAAAACAACACACAATACAACGACGAATACAATGAACAATCCAAGCTCATAACGAATAGGCAAATCGTAGAAAGCATGTCTATTGTAATAGATCATCAGAAAAAGCTAAAACAAGCCGATAATCAAAAAGCTCTGCTTGAAATTTTGGTGATGAGACTTATAGATTACATTGATTATGATGATTTAATTGCTAGAGTAAACACATTGGAAGATAAGATCAATAATATTGAACAAAATGGAATTAGAATCAATTCTAATCAAAAAATTGACGACTTTGATGAAAAAATCGATAAAAATATCAAAAATTCACAAAAATCTTCCGAAAAAGAAGAAAAACAGGATGAATTATCCGATAAAAATGATATAATAAAGACTGATGAAAAAATCGACAAAGCAGACACAAATGATACTACTATTGACGATTCATTTGGAAAATTAAGAGAAGTTTTAAATGATTTCGATAAAGTTCCAAATGAAGTTGTAGACAATATTAAGGCTAGTTTGGAAAGTGATAAGTTAATTTTGAAGACAAATCAGTTGTATTTGTATACTTTGATTCCTCACAAGAAAGTTATCGAACAATTACTGAAACCGCATTATGATTTTAAAGTTTTGGATATACAAATTGATGAGGAGAAAGAGAAAAAAGAAAACGAAAACGTTAAAAAATTACAAAATTTGTTTGGAAATAATGTCCAAATAATTGAAAAATAGGAGGAATTATGGGAAATAAATTTAGAGGCGGAATGCCAGGCATGGGAAACATGGGTAACATGATGAAACAAATGCAAAAAATGCAAAGACAAATGGAAGAAACTCAAAAAAAATTAGAAGAAACTGAAGTTACTGCAACAAGTGGCGGCGGAGCTATTGAAGTTGTTGCCAATGGTAAAAAAGAAATAGTTTCTATTAAAATAGATGAAGATTTGGTGAAAGATGGAGATGTTGAAATGCTTCAAGATATGGTAATGGTTGCAGTTAACGACGCCATCAAAAAAGTTATAGACATGAGTGAGTCTGAACTTGGTAAAATCACTGGAGGAATCAACATTCCAGGATTTTAAATAAGGGGGGATAAATTTGTCACTATACCCTAAAGCAATGGACGAATTGATTAAGAATTTGTCCAATTTGCCAACTATTGGCAGAAAAAGCGCAAAAAGATTAGCTTTTAAAATAATAGATATGGACCCTAAAAAGGTAGATGAGCTTGTTGAAAGCATTGTAAATGTTAAAACAAATATTAAACCATGTGCAAACTGCGGAAATCTCACTGATAAAAAATTGTGTGATATTTGTTCGGATCAAAAAAGAGATAACAGTGTTATAACTGTAGTTGAGGATTCTATGAATGTAATTTCCATTGAAAAAACTAGAGAGTACAATGGGAAATATCATGTTTTGGGAGGATTATTATCCCCAAGAGATAATATTGCTCCACAAGATTTGAACTTGGAGAATTTGTTTTTGAGATGTAAAAAAGATTATGTCAAGGAAGTTATCCTAGCATTATCACCAACTACGAATGGAGATTTAACAACTAACTTCATAATAGAAGTTCTTAAAAATGAAGAATATAACGTAAAAATTTCTAGAATTGCAATGGGAGTACCATTAGGAGCCAATTTGGAATATTATGATGAAATGAGCTTATACAAGGCTATCTTGGATAGAAGAGAAATAAAATAATCATAATCTGCAAATCTTGTAGATTATGATTTCTTACGTTTAAATGTTTGTAATAAAGATGGAATGGAGGAAAATTTAATGGATTCAAATAGAATTAAAGAAGCAATCAAATTTTCGTCTCCGATTATGTTGGGATATATTCCTATAGCAATGGCTTTTGGATTGTTATGCAAAGGTCAAAACATCAGCATGTTGGATTCGATTTTGTTTTCTTTTGTTTTCTATTCTGGAGCAGCACAATTCATGGCAGTTGAATTATTAGGTGCTGGAGTGGGTATGTTTTCTATTGTGTTATCGGTATTTTTATTAAACTTAAGATTATTCATAATGTCGACATCACTTGGAATACATACTGAAAAAATAAATCCGAAAGCACTTCCTGTGATTGGATTTATGTTAACAGATGAAGCATTTTCAGTGATGAGCTTTAACAGAGAAAAACTTAATACGGAATTTGCGTTGGCAGTTGAATTAGGACCTTATTTGGCGTGGGGAATATTTACACCTGTGGGATATTTAATAGGACAATTAATGCCAAAATCAGTCCAAACATCACTTGAAGTTGGACTTACTGCGATGTTCATAGCACTTGTTGTACCATCGATTAAGAAAAGTTCAAACGGTTTGGTGGTTAGTTTAATTGGTGTATTAACTTATGCAATTATTTTTTATTTGAAATTTATACCATCTGGATGGGATATAATCCTAGCAATTATATTATCATCATACATCGGATTGAAAGTAATTATGAAAAGAGGTCAAAATGTATAATATAATTTTAATTTTATTATGTAGCTTAGTTACAGCTGTTCCTAAGATAATACCTCTTAAATATTTAAAAGGAAAACAACTTTCTAGACAAACCGCCGAATTTTTAAATATAATACCATATACATCATTAAGTATTATGGTTATAAGGGGAATTCTTACAGCTTCAAGCGAAATGTTAATTCCTACAATTGTAGCTTCAATCGTAGCGATTATTATAGCTTATTTGAAAGAAAATGTTGGACTAACAATTATATTAGCAGTTCTAACAGCATTTGTTTGTTTGAAATTTTTCTAAAAAAACCTTCTGTAGCTTAAATTCAAGCCGCAGAAGGTTTTTATTATTTAAAATTTTTTATTTCGAAAATATCATAAACGCATTCTTCATATGGGTGAATATCTTCGATAATTTGTATACATTTTTTGATATTATTTTCTGTCGTGCGAAATTCTAATTTGATTTCGTCAACTTCGTTGATAATATTTTTTTCGCCAGAAAAATTATTTGCCAAATTATTAGGCATGAAATGACCTTTTACTTTCGATGTAGTATAACAATAATCGTAATTTCCTATGGTTATAATTTTTTCTTGACCTAGTTTTTTTATTAACAAATCGACGTAATCTTCAGGAATGTACACATCTATTTTATATGTTATCATAAAAACTCCTTTTGTTCATGTTTATATATTTTCCATTCGGGTATATATATTTTACCAAAGAATTTAACGAAAAGGAGATTATTATGGATTTAAAATTGTATTACAAAGAAACTTGCCCATTCTGCAAGAAAGTTCTAAGATTTATAGAAAAAAAAGGAATTAAGGATGTTGAATTAGTAGACATCAAAGCTGATGAAGCTAACGAAAAATACCTTATCGAAAAAGGTGGACAAGACCAAGTACCTTGTCTTTTCATTGATGGAAAACCAATGTATGAATCAATGGATATTATAAAATTCTTGGACGAAAAATTCCAATAAAAATTTTAAAAATGCTACATACTAATGTATGTAGCATTTTTTGTATTGTTATTTTTGTAAAAGTTTACTATAATTTATAGAGAGAATTGCATCACTGTTTTTTATGATTATTTCTAGTTTTTATTAAGTACGTTATAGTATATAATACATAATATTATGTTAAAAAAAATAAGAGAACCTTCGATTAATCTATTCAACTTGATTATTTCGTTGAAATTTAAAAACATGATTATTAATGTGATTAAATAAATAAATCCTATTACTCTTTTTGTATTTTTGTATTTCATTAATACCTCCTTTTATATTAGGGAAAATAATAGTGAATGCAATTCTCATTTTCATTTTAAAAAAATGCCCTTGACTTGTCAATATTAATTATCATTTAAAATTTGGAAAAATTCGATTTTTGAATGTTATAAATATTTGATTATAATAATTTGAGCAATTTATGATAGAATAAATATCGTAATAAAAAATAGCAAATCTTTGGGATAGATTTGCTATTATTAAATAACATTGGCAAGTTCATATTAGGAGGATGAACAACCATTTATTGTTAACTACATACTATCATATATTTGTATTTAATAAGTTACAAATTGATTACGATTTAGGGAATTGAGGGGAAAATGAAAGTAGGAATTATAGGTGCGGGAGCTAGTGGAGTTTTTGCGGCTTTAATTTTAAAACAAAATTACATAGACACAACTGTTATCGAAAGAAATGCCAACGCTTTGAAGAAGATTTATGCAACAGGTAATGGTAGGTGTAATTTTACTAATAGAAATGTATCTTACAAAAACTATCACGGAGAAAACCCGAAGTTTACAATAAGTGCTATAAAAAAATTTGATAACTACGATGTTATAGAATTTTTCAATGATATGGGAATTCCCGAGGTTGAGCTTGAAAATGGCAAGATTTTCCCGAAAAGTTTGCAAGCTTCATCAATCGTAAAACAAATGATGTGTTTGGCAAATCATCTGGAAGTAGAATTTATTTTCGATAGTTTCGTTGATGATGTTAGAAAAAACGGCAATGTTTTTGAAGTAAAATCCAATGATTCAATTTACAAGTTTGATTATTTAATCGTTGCTTGTGGGTCTAAGGCTTACAAGAAAAGTGGGTCTGACGGAAATGGATACATTCTTATGAAAAAATTGGGACACAATATCGTGAAAACTCATCCAGGAATTGTGCAATTGAGGCTTAATGGAGATAGTTTCAAAAAAATGAGCGGAACTAAATTCAAGGCTAATGCGAAGCTTGTAGTGGACGGAAAAGAAGTTTTTGAATTTTATCACGATGTTTTGTTTACTGATTACGGAATTAGTGGACCAACTATTTTGCAGTTATCAGGTGAAGCTATCAGAGCTAAAAACAAGGGATTAGATGTCAAAATAAGAATAGATACTGTGGATTTGGATGAGAATAAATTGTACGAACACTTAATCTACATAATATCTTTAAATTATTATAAGAAAATAAAAGAGTTGTTGGTAGGCTTGATTAACGATAATTTGATTGAAGAAGTTTTGAATCAAGCAGGTATAAATTATGATATTAATGTGTGCGAGCTAAGCAAGGAAGAAATTTACAAATTAGCACACACTCTTAAAAATTTGGAATTTAGTGTTAGTGGATACAAGGATGAGGATTCTGGTCAGATAACTTGTGGTGGTGTCGACACAGATGAAATCAATCCTTCTACTATGGAATCAAAAAAAATTAAAAATCTGTACATTATTGGTGAGATTATGGATGTCGACGGAGATTGTGGTGGATACAATCTTCAATGGGCTTTTTCATCGGCGTATTCATGTGCGATGTCTATAATTAAAAAGGAGAGCTAAATGAATAAAATGCAAAGAAAACTTGTTGACTTAGATAACCACGGTCAAAAAGTTAGAGTAGGTTTGGTTGGTTGTGGCAAAATGGGATCAGGTCTTGTAAGTCAGTTGAGTAGAATTAAAGGAATGAGACCTTCTGTTATTATAGATAGACACGTTGACAAGTGCGTGACTGCTTTGAGAAAGGCAGGCGTAAAAGATGTGGATATTGTCAAAACAACTGATTTGAAAGTTGCAGAAAATGCTATTAAAAATAATTCGTTCGTTGTCAGTGATGATTATACTTTGAGCTACAAGTTAGATATGATTGATGGAGTAATTGATGCGACAGGAAATCCTCCATTTGGAACACAACTTGCAGTAGAAAGCATTGAACACGAAAAACATACTATTTTATTAAATGTAGAATGTGATGCTGTTGTAGGACCAATTTTAAATGAAATGGCAAAGAAAAAAGGCGTTGTATACACTGGATCTGCTGGAGATGAGCCAGGAGCTATAATCCAACTGTCAGATTTTGCACTTGGATTGGGATTCAAATTATTAGCTGTAGGTAAAGGCAAGAACAATCCATTGGATAATTACACTAATGAAGATATTTTGAGAGAAGAAGCTTTGTCAAAAGGACTGGTTCCAAAAATGTTGACATCATTTGTAGATGGAACTAACACTATGATTGAACTTACAGCCGTAGCAAATGCATTGGGATTTACTCCTGATGTTTTGGGTTGTCATGGAATTACAACAAACATTCACGACATCGCAGACAAATTCAAATTAAAAGAACAAGGCGGTATTTTAAATAATTACAATATAGTTGATTTTGCGTTTGGAGTTGCGCCGGGAGTTTTTGCAATTGTTACTCACGACACAAACGAGGTTCACGATTTGATGGAATATTTGTCAATGGGTAAAGGACCGAACTATACTTTGTACAGACCATATCATTTGACAAGTCTGGAAACTCCACTTACAATTTACGATGCAATTGTAGAAAAAGAACCTACAATTTATCCAAAATACGGTCAAGTTTCTGATACAATCACAGTTGCAAAAAGAGACATCAAAAAAGGCCAAAAAATTGAAGGAATTGGTGGACACGATTGCTTCGGTAAAATAACATCTCACAAACATCAAATGGAAAATAATTTGTTGCCAATGCCTATCATCACAGAAAAAACTACAGCGAAAGTGGATATACCAAAAGATACATTGATTACTTATGATATGGTTAATTTGGATGAAAATCATATCATCACAAAACTTCGTAAAAGACAAGACGAATTGGGATTGTAAAATTATAAAAAATTAGAATCAGCCGATAAAAAAGTTTTTGCAAAACTTTAAAATCTCGGCTGATTTTTATTTTGAAAATAAAAATTTATAAATTTTTGACAATGGATTTCAAAAGTGTTAATATCAATTTGTAATGTAATAAATAAACGTTTTTGGGGGTTAATATGGATTACAGATTAGAGTCTGATAGTGTTGGAGAAAAACAAGTTCCAAAAGATGCATACTACGGAGTACAATCTTTAAGAGGAATGGAAAATTTCCCTATAACAGGAAGAACTTTACACGAAGAATTGATTTATGGATTAACGATTGTTAAAAAAGCGTGTGCGATTGCAAACCACAGAGCAGGAATTATGAGAGAAGATGTCAAAAACGCAATCGTTTACGCCTGCGACAAAATCCTTGAAGGAGAATATCACGATCAATTTTTAACTGATCCTATTCAAGGTGGAGCAGGTACTACTGCTAACATGAATGCAAACGAAGTTATCGCAAATATCGCTAATGAAAAACTAGGCGGAGGATTGGGTACTTATGAATATGTTCATCCAAACGACCATGTAAACATGAGCCAATCGACAAATGATGTTTTTCCAACTGCAGGTAAAATTGCAACTTTAAGATTATTAATAAAAGCCTTAAATGAATTAAAACAATTGGAAATTTCTTTACTTAATAAATCTGTAGAATTTGATGACGTGCTTAAAATGGGACGTACTCAACTTCAAGATGCAGTTCCAATTAGATTGGGACAAGAATTCCACGCATACTATTCAGTAATCAAAAGAGATATCAAGAGAATTAGAAGATCATCTGATCAAATTGAATCTATAAATATGGGAGCTACTGCTATTGGTACAGGTGTAAATGTAGACAAAGTTTACTTTACCAACATTGTTCCGATTTTAGCTGAACTAACAGGATTTGATTTGCATCAAGCAGAGGATTTAATAGATGGAACTAATAACTTGGATGGACTTGTAGAGATATCATCAGCAGTAAAATCAACTGCAGTAAGTTTGTCAAAAATGGCAAGTGATTTGAGATTAATGAGTTCAGGACCAAAAACTATGGTTGGAGATATTGAACTTCCAGCTAGACAAAATGGTTCATCAATAATGCCAGGTAAAGTAAATCCTGTAATTCCAGAAGTTGTTAATCAAGTTGTATTCAGGATTATTGGAAATGATAATACAGTTACAATGTGTGCTGAACACGGACAATTAGAACTAAACGCTTTTGAACCAGTGTTATTTGATAGTTTGTTCGAATCAATATCTATATTAACTAACGCAGTGAAAACTTTCAGAGAAAATTGTATACTTGGAATTAAACCAAACAGACAAAAACTTTCAAATGACGTAGAAAAATCCGTTGGAATTGTAACAGCATTAGTTCCTCATATTGGATATAAGAAGTCCGCTGAAATTGCTAAGCGTGCTTTGAGTACGGGAATTACAGTTAGAAATATCGTATTGGACGAAAAAATCCTGACAGAAGATGAATTGAAAGAAATCTTGGATCCTATTGCTATGACAATGCCAGGAATTGCAGCTGAGTATTTGATTAAACAAAAACAACAAGCTTACATCGAAAAAAAGAAACTAGAAGACAAGGAACAAAAAGCAAAAAAATAATTTTATGTTGACAAAATCTTGTTATCGAGTATTTGATAACAGGATTTTTTATTACGAACTAAAAGTTTTACATTATTTTAAATTTGCTAATATGTTATAATTTATTTAGGTGATATGATGAAAAATAATACTAAAAATGCAGACAATGTTATATTGGCGATATCAAATGTTTTAATGGTGGTTTTCGTATCTACTCTACTTAGAGGCCACAACATAATATCGTTGTTAATTTTACTTGCGTGGGCAGTTTATGCGTCGCAAAATAAAATGATTTTACCAAAAAGTCTTGAAAGAAAAAGAACAAAATTCGAATACGGAAGTTTTATCGTTTTGTTAATAGGTTTTATGTTGATTTATTACCATCCTAATAAGGTATATGTGTTCTTAACATATCTAACATTTTTAATTTATAACACACTTTTGTGGATGAATATGATTAGAATGAGAGCTATTAATAAAGAAAATAATAAGAAATCTAACAAAAAGAAATAAAGAGGTATATGATGAAAATTATGGTTATAGGGCCTGGCAGATGGGGAAGTTTCATCGCTTGGTATTTGAAAAAAATTGGTCATGAAGTTTTGTTGTATGGTTTGAATGGAACTGAAGATTTCGAAAACTTTAAGAAAAGTCGTAGCAATGGAATTATTACTTTGCAAGATGATTTAGAATTAACCGATGATATCACAAGAGCAAAAGAATGTGATGTTATTCATGTTAGTATAAATGCACAAGGTTTTAGAAATGTGTGTGAAGAACTTAAGTCTATTGGAATTAAGGATAAAATTATCGTTACTAATATGAAGGGGATTGAGATTTCGACTGGAAAAAGATTATCAGAAGTCTGCAAAGAAATTATGGATGGATCTAACAAAGTTGCAGCTTGGATCGGTCCAGGTCATCCACAAGAATTTTACCGCAATGTTCCAAATTGTATGGTAATTGATTCGGAAGATGAAGATGTGAAAGAATTGTTGATTGAAAATTACAGTTCAGATTTGATTAGATTTTATTATGGACAAGATTTGATTGGAAATGAAATCGGCGCAGCTTACAAAAATGTAATTGGAATTGCTGCAGGAATGTTGGATGGAATGAAAATAAGTTCTTTGAAGGGAGCTTTGATGAGTAGAGGTTGTAGAGAAGTTGCAAGGTTTATTAAGGCATCTGGAGGCCAAGAGCTTAGCGCATACGGTCTTTGCCATCTTGGAGATTATGAGGCTACGGTGTTCTCGCAATATTCTCACAACAGAATGTTTGGAGAAATGTATGCAAAATCAGAAAAATACGACAAATTAGCTGAAGGATACTACACTGTAAAAGCTATTAAATTACAAGCAGACAAAATGAATTTGGATTTACCAATAAACAATGCAGTGTACAAAGTTTTGTACGAAAATTCGAAATGCGAAGAAGAAATCGACAAATTATTCAGTAGAAGTTTGAAAAAAGAATTTTATTAATGAAAAACAAATTAGAAGTGCAAAAAAGCACTTCTTTTTTTGATTAAAATGCTTGACAAATAGATTTTAAGTTTATATAATATACAAGTCAAGTAAAAAGGTTGACGGTGATTGAATGGAAAAATTATTAAATATTACCATGATGTTTGATTATTATGGTAAATTGCTTACGAAAAGAGAATACGATGTAATTGACAAGTACTACAATGAGGATTTGTCATTAAATGAAATTGCTCAAATTTGTGATATTTCAAAACAAGCTGTAAGTGATAGTTTGAAAAGAGCTGAAAATAAGCTTTATGAATACGAACAAAAACTTGGCTTAATTGAAAAATCAAAAAAGAGTCATCAATTTCTTAGAAAAATCAGAAATGATCTTTTCTCTTTGTCACCAGAAATCAAAAGCAAAGAAATTGAAAATATCATTATAGATATAGAAAATTTCTTAAATGATTTAGAGGATGTGGGAAATGATATTTGAAAATTTGTCCGATAAATTACAAAATGCCTTGTCAAAATTGACCAACAGAGGAAAGTTGACAGAAAAAGATATAGATGTTGCAATGAGAGAAGTTAAACTTGCTTTATTGGAAGCGGACGTTAACTATAAAGTTGTTAAAGATTTTATATCTCAAGTAAAAGAACGTGCTATCGATTCTTCTGTTTTAGAAAGTCTTACTCCAGGTCAACAAGTTATTAAAATAGTTAATGAAGAATTAACTAAAATGATGGGTGAAAAGGAAGAAAAACTTAACGTTTCACCAATGAAACCTACGGTAATTATGCTTTGCGGTTTGCAAGGGGCAGGTAAAACAACTCATGCCGGAAAACTTGCATTGAGTTTGAAAAACAAAAACAAAAGCGTCTTACTTGTAGCGTGTGATATTTACAGACCTGCTGCCATTAAACAACTTCAAGTTGTTGGTGGAAAAGTTGGTGTAGAAGTATTTGAAATGGGACAAACAAATCCCGTTGAAATTTCAAAAAAAGCAATCGAAGAAGCTAAGAAAAAGAACATTGATTATGTAATTATAGATACTGCCGGTCGTCTTCATATTGACGATACTTTGATGGATGAGCTAAAAAATATTAAACAAGAAGTTAATCCTTCAGATATTTTGTTAGTTGTAGATGCGATGACTGGACAAGATGCAGTGAATGTTGCAGCTAAGTTTAACGAGGATTTGGATATTACAGGAATTATCCTTACTAAGTTAGACGGTGATGCAAGAGGTGGTGCTGCTTTATCAATCAGACAAGTAGCAGATAAGCCTATTAAATTTATAGGTGTAGGTGAAAAACTTGGAGATTTAGAGCCGTTCCATCCGGACAGAATGGCATCACGTATCTTGGGTATGGGAGATGTTCTTAGCCTTATCGAAAAAGCACAAAATCAATTTGACGAGAAGAAGGCAAAAGAATTAGAAGAAAAGATTAAAGCTCAAAGTTTTGACTTTAATGATTTTCTTGACCAAATGCAGCAAATCAAAAAAATGGGACCTATGCAAGATATTCTTGCAATGATTCCTGGCGTGGATAGTAAAATGCTTAAACAAGTGAATTTCGATAACAAAGAATTTGATAAGATTGAAGCAATTATTAAATCTATGACCAAAGAAGAAAGAGAAAATCCAGATATCATTAGCATATCTAGAAGAAAAAGAATTGCTAAAGGATGCGGTCAAGATCAAGTAGCGGTTAACAAACTTTTGAAACAATTCAAAGAAATGAAAGTTATGATGAAAAATATGGGAGCGCTACAAAAGAAATTTGGTAAAAAAGGTAAAATGAAAATGCCTTTTTTTAGATAATAAGTTATGGAGGTAAATTATGTCAGTAAAAATTAGATTGAAAAGAATGGGAGCAAAGAAGAAACCATTTTATAGAATAGTTGTCGCAGATTCAAGATGTCCTCGTGATGGTAAATTCATCGAAGAAATCGGATATTACAACCCATTAGTTGAAGAAAAAACTGTTAAAGTTGATAGCGAAAAAGTTCAACAATGGATTAAAAACGGTGCAAAACCTACAGATACAGTAGACAGATTATTTAAAAATAATGGAGTTTACGAAGCAAAATAATAATACAAGTTGGGAGTTGTCATGGAAAAATTAGTTAAAACAATTGCTACTGCGTTAGTTGATAACAAAGAAGCAGTTGAAGTAACATCAAGACAAGACAAACATACGGTTATTATAGAAATTAAAGCAGATTCCAAAGATTTGGGGAAAATTATAGGAAAAGAAGGGAAAATTGCCAAGGCAATTAGAACTATTACTAAGGCAGCGGCTATTAAGAGTGGCGAAAAAGTTGTCGTAGATATTTTGCAATAATGGAATATATAGCTGTAGCAGAAGTGCTCAATACTCACGGTATTAAAGGATGTCTTAAAATGAGACCGTTGACTGATAATATCGAAAGATTTGACGAAGATATTTGTTATTATCTCGGGAATAAAAAAGTTGAGGTCAATATTCAAAATTATAGAATGTACAAGGGTTTTTTGTACATTGATTTTGAAGAATTTAACGATATTAATGAAGTTCTTGAATTCAAAAAACAGTTTTTATATATAGATGAAAAAGACAGATACGAATTGAAAGATGGAAGCTTTTACATTGACGATTTGATAGGCTTGAAAGCTTATAGTAATGGTGAATACATCGGAGATTTGGTTGAAGTTTTGAGCGTTTATAGTAATGATGTATATGTAATTAAAAATGATGAAAAAGAATTTATGATACCTGCTGTAAAAGAGTTCATTAAAAAAATAGATTTAGAAAATGGATTAATCGATGTAGTTATAATTGAGGGTATGTGATGAAATTTATAATTCTCACATTATTTCCAGAAAGTTTTGATTACTTAAAATCATACGGAGTCATAGGAAAAGCAATCCAAAACAATCTCATTGAACTTGAAGTGGTTAATATTAGAGATTACACTAAAAATAAACACAAAAAGGTAGACGATGAGATATATGGTGGCGGAGCTGGGATGCTTATGACTTGCCAACCAATTTATGACTGCTTGGAAGATGTGAACAAAAACAAATCAAAAGTTGTGTTTATGTCTCCTCAAGGGAAAGTTCTTAATCAACAAAAGTGTATAGAACTTTCAAAAGAAAAAGAAATAGTCATTCTTTGTGGCCATTACGAAGGTGTCGACAGTAGAATCATCAATCATTATTGTGATGAGGAGATTTCTATTGGAGATTATGTTATGACTGGTGGAGAATTAGGAGCTATGGTTCTTATAGATTGTGTAAGCCGAATGATTAACGATGTTTTGGGAAATGATGAAAGTTATAAGACAGATTCGCACTACAATTTATTGCTACAGGAAGATTCCTACACAAGACCCAGAGTATTTAACGGATATGAAGTTCCTGAAGTTTTATTATCAGGAAATCACGAAAAAATCGAACAGTGGCGAGAAAAATCAAGACTAAACAACACTAAACTTAAAAGAGAAGATATATATCAGAAATATCTGAAAGAAAAAAACCAAGGAGGATCATAATGGATATTATAAAAACATTAGAAGATGAACAATTAAGAGAAAATAAGTTCGACTTTCATGTTGGCGATACTGTAAAAGTAGACTACCTTATCAAAGAAGGTAATAAAGAAAGAGTTCAAGTTTATGAAGGAACTGTAATTAAAATGCAAGGAACTGGACTTAGAAGAACTTTCACAGTAAGAAGATTAGCTTACGGTGTAGGAGTAGAAAGAACTTTCTTAATCAACTCACCAAGAGTAACTAACGTAAGATTAGTTAGAGAAGGTAAAGTAAGAAGATCAAAATTATTCTACTTAAGACACAGAGAAGGTAAAGCTGCTAAAGTTAAAGAAAAGCAAAAATTCTAAATTGAGTGCTGAGGTTTTCTCAGTACTTTTTTTAGATGGAAAGGAAATAATATGGACATTAATAATATAAACTGGTATCCAGGGCACATGAAAAAAGCTATTGACAAGATAAAAGAAAACATGAAACTTGTCGACATAGTTTTGGTTCTTGTGGATAGCAGAATTGTAAGATCATCCATGAATCCAGTTATAGAAGATATCTTAAAGGATAAGCCGCAATTGATTTTATTGAACAAGATGGACATGGCAGATCCTAAAATTACACAAAACTGGATTAATTATTTTGCAAAGAAAAATATAACAGCACTTCCAATTGATAGCAAAAACGGTAAAAATTTGGATAAAATTGAGCCAACAGCTAAAAAGATTTTAGAAGATGTACTTGCTAATAGAAAAGACAAAAACATAAAATCAGAAATTATTAGAATGATGATAGTTGGTATTCCAAATGTTGGAAAATCTACTATAATCAACAAATTATCCAACAGACAATCTGCCAAAACAGGAAACACTCCAGGTGTTACAAGGACTAATCAGTGGATTAGAATAAAAGGTAAGATGGAATTGTTGGATACACCAGGTGTTTTGTGGCCAAAATTCGAAGATAATGAAATTGGCCTGAATTTGGCATTTACTGGGGCTATCAAAGATGAAATTTTGGATGAAGAAAACTTAGCGTACAAGCTCATCGAGAAACTAATGAGTATTGATCCACAAATTTTAGAAAAAAGATATTCGATTGATACACAAAACAAGGAAACAATCGAAATAATGGATGATATTGCTATAAGACGTGGCTGTTTGTTAAAAGGAAAAAATATTGATTATTCTAAAGTTTCATCAATAGTTATAGATGAATTTAGAAAAACAAAGTTAGGAAGAATTTCATTAGAAGATGTTTGCGATTGATTATAACGAATTTGGGGAAGAATTAATTTGTGGCGTAGATGAAGTTGGAAGAGGACCATTAGCAGGTCCTGTTGTGACATGTGCAATTATTATGCCTAAAAATTGTGAGATAATAGAAGGAGTCACTGACTCAAAAAAGCTTTCTGAAAAAAAGAGAATTAAATTCAAGGATATGATTTTGGATCAAGCTTTGGCATACAGTGTAAATTTTGTGGATCAAAGTGTGGTTGATGAGATTAACATCAAGCAAGCCACGAGATTATCTATGAAAAGAGCTGTAGAAAGTCTGAAAACAAAGGACAATAAATTCATAAAACCTGATTTGATTGTAATTGATGCAGAAATTATTGACACAGATATTAAACAAATGTCATTTGTCAAAGGTGACGAAAAATTATATCCGATTTCTTGTGCATCAATTGTAGCAAAGGTTATAAGAGATGAGTACATGAAGGATATGGCTACTATCTATCCACAATACGGTTTTGAAAAACACAAGGGATATGGAACTAAATTTCACAGAGAAATGATACTTGAATATGGAGAGTGTCCGCTTCATAGAAAAACTTTTTTGAGGAAATTATATGAAAATGGAAAAAAACCGAGGTAAATTTGCCGAGGATTACGCTTGTGAATATTTAATAGAAAAAGGTTACGAAATTATTGACAGGAATTATTCCGAGAGAATTGGGGAACTAGACATAGTTTGCACTTACGAAAATTATTTGGTCATAGTTGAAGTAAAAGCAAGGACTGATGATAAGTTCGGCGCTCCTTCTGATTTTGTAACTTTGGGAAAACAAGACAGAATAAGAAAAACAACAGAAATTTATATCGACAAAAATGATTTGTACGATTATCAGCCTAGATTTGATGTGATAGAAATTTATTTGGATAATTTCAAATTAAATCACTATATTGACGCATTTTAATATTGACAATGGGCTAGTATTTTTATATAATATCAAGGTCAAGCAAATATATTGACACAAAGAGGTTTTAATATGTATAAAGTAGCAGTGCTTACAGTATCAGACAAGGGTTCTCAAGGAAAAAGAGAAGATTTAAGTGGTAAAAAAATTATAGAAATTATCGAAAAAAACGGCTATAAATTAGAAAAATATGATATTGTAGCAGATGAAAAAGAACTTATAAAAGAAAAATTAATCGAGTATTCCAATGAAAATATTGAGTTGATTTTGACTACGGGTGGAACTGGATTTTCAAAAAGAGATGTAACTCCTGAGGCTACATTAGAAGTTTCAGAAAAACTTTGTTTGGGAATTAGTGAAGCGATTAGAAATTATTCGATGACTATTACAAAAAGAGCAATGCTTTCAAGAGCTGTTTCAGTTATTAGAAAAAACTCCCTCATAATAAATATGCCGGGTAGTCCTAAGGCTGTTGAAGAAAGTTTGGAATACATAATTGATACGTTAGATCACGCTTTGAAAATTTTACAAGGCGATGCATCAGAATGTGCGAGAAAATAGTTGTTCATAATTAATTAGTAATGTATAATATATGATAGATAATTGTAGGAGGTATATATGATACAAGCAGGAGATTTTAGAAAAGGCACAACTTTTGAAATGGATGGAGATGTATGGCAAATTATAGATTTCCAACACGTTAAACCAGGAAAAGGTGCAGCTTTTGTAAGAACAAAAATCAGATCAGTTATGACTGGTTCAAACAGAGACATGACATTCAATCCTAACGAAAAATATGAAGAAGCTAGAATTGAAACAAGAGAAATGCAATACTTATACAACGATGGAACTTTATATTATTTCATGGACCCAGAATCTTATGAACAATTACCAATTGATAAAGTTAGTGTTGAAGAAGCTATTCTTTATATAAAGGAAAATGATATGGCAACAATCAAATTTTTCAAAGGTAAAGCATTCCAAGTTTCTCCGCCAAACTTTGTTGAGTTAGAAATCACTCAAACAGAACCTGGTATTAAAGGTAACACTGCAACAGGAGCTACAAAACCAGCTACTGTAGAAACAGGCGCTACAGTTAACGTACCTTTATTTGTAAACGAAGGAGATAAAATCAAGATAGATACAAGAACTGGAGAATATTTGTCAAGAGTTTAGTATTTATTGACTTTTCAACGCGTTTATGATAAAGTAGTACGGTGGATTTTGTCCATACTAATAGAGGAGGTCTAATATGAGAGATAAAGTAATTTTAGAATGTACTGAATGCAAGAGCAGAAATTACACTACTAAAAAGAATAAAAAACTTCACCCTGATAGAGTGGAAACTAACAAGTATTGTAAATTCTGTAAAAAGCACACTCTACACAAGGAAACAAGATAGGAGGAGCTTATGGCAGCGAAAAATACGCAAAATTCTAATCAAAAATCAGCCCAAAAAAATCAAGGATTTTTGAAAGGCGTGAAGACTGAATGGAATAAAATTGTCTGGCCGACACCAAAGGAAACTTTAGAATACTCAATAGTAGTAGTTATAATTTCCTTTATAGTTGCATTAATCGTATACGGATTAGATACTGTGTTCCAACGTTTAATTGGACTATTTATTTAGAAAGGAACAGTATCCACAATGACCGAAAAAAATAACACATTTATTGAAAATGCAACTGAAGATTTTAAGGAACGTGCCAAAGAGGGAAAATGGTATGTAGTACATACTTACTCTGGACACGAAGGTAAAGTAAAAGTTAATATTGAAAAAATGGTAGAAAATCGTGGTTATATCGACAATATATTTGAAGTAGTAGTACCTACTGAAGAATATGTTTCAGAGGTCGGTGGAGCTAAAAAGTTAAAAGAAAGAAAGATCTTCCCCGGTTATGTTTTCGTTAAGATGAAAATTACCGATGTCTCATGGTATTTAGTTAGAAATACCAGAGGTGTTACAGGATTTGTAGGACCAGAATCCAAACCTGTAGCAGTTAGTGAAAAGGAAATCCAAAAATTCGCTCTTAAAAATCAATCTTACTCTAAAAAAGAAATTGATGTTAATGTGGGAGACAATGTGAATATTGTTTCTGGAGCATTTAGCGATCAAGTAGGTATTATTGAAGAAATAAATACTGAAAAAGCTATCTGTAAAGTTTTAATTTCCTTGTTCGGCAGAGACACATCTGTTGAAATTAGCTTTGATGATATCGAAAAAATATAAATTTGAATATAAGTTATTTAATTAATTTCATATAGATCGATGTGGGAGGTTAGCCCCGATAACCACAATAGTTTAAGGAGGAACTAATATGGCTAAAAAAGTACAAGCAATAGTAAAGTTACAAATTCCTGCAGGTAAAGCAACACCTGCACCACCAGTAGGTACAGCACTTGGACCTCACGGTGTTAATATAATGCAATTTACAAAAGAGTTTAATGCAAAAACTCAAGACCAAATGGGAATGATTATTCCAGTTGTTATGACTGTATACCAAGATAGATCATTCACATTTATAACAAAAACTCCACCAGCACCAGTTCTTATTAAAAAAGAATTAGGATTAAATTCTGCTTCAGGAGAACCTAATAAAACTAAAGTTGGACAATTAACTAAAGAACAAGTTAAGAAAATTGCTGAAATTAAAATGCCTGACTTAAATGCAGCAAACTTAGAATCTGCTATGAGTATGATTAAAGGTACAGCAAGAAGTATGGGAGTTACAGTAGAAGAATAGTGGGAGATTTAGTTCGTTAGAACCACAAGGAGGATTATATGGCAAAAAAAGGTAAAAAATATCAAGAAAGTGCAAAATTAATTGATAGAACAGTTGAATATAAATTAGACGAAGCAAGTAAATTAGTTGTTGAAACTGCTAAAGCTAAATTTGACGAATCAGTAGAATTACACGCAAAATTAGGTGTAGATAGTAGACACGCTGACCAACAAGTTCGTGGTACTATCGTACTTCCTCATGGTACAGGTAAAGACCAAAAGGTAGCTGTATTTGCAAAAGGTGAAAAAGCTGAAGAAGCAAAAGCTGCAGGAGCAGATTTTGTAGGAGCAGAAGATTTAGCAGAAAAAATCCAAAAAGAAGGTTGGTTAGGATTTGATGTTGCAGTAGCTACTCCAGACATGATGGGTGTAGTAGGTAGAATTGGTAGAATCTTAGGACCTCAAGGTTTAATGCCAAACCCTAAAGCTGGTACAGTAACTATGGATGTTACAAGTGCAATCAAAGAAATCAAAGCTGGTAAAGTTGAATATAGAACTGACAAGAGCAATATTATTCACGTTCCAGTTGGTAAAGTTTCTTTCGGAGAAGAAAAAATTGCTGAAAACATCAATGCGTTAATGCAAGCAATATTGAAAGCAAAACCAGCTTCATCAAAAGGTAAATATATTAGATCTTTAACAATTGCTTCAACAATGGGCCCTGGAATCAAGGTTAATCCATTACAATTTGCAAAAGAATAATATATAAGAAATTTTTAGCCACCGTAAAAGTGGCTTTTCTTAAATTCGGAGGAAAAAATGAAATTATTAAAAGATGACAAAAGAAAAATCCAAATAGGAATTACTATATTAATCGTTCCGGTTATTTTGGCATATCTTTTGTTCAATGGAAAATCAATAGGAAATGCATTGGGCACTTTTATGGCGATTATATCTCCATTTATTATTGGTGCTGCATTAGCTTTTGTATTGAATATGCCGATGAATTTTATTGAGAATAAACTTTTAAAAAAATGGACTTCGAAGCCGGGTCTAAAAAGGGCAATATCTCTGCTAATAAGCTTAGTAATAGTTAGTGCGATATTAACATTTGTAGTGACACTTATAATTCCTAATTTTTTAGAGGCTATTAAATCACTAATACAAGGTATTCCGGTGTTGGTTGAAAAGCTAAGAAAATATCCAGAAATAGCAAAACAATTAGATAAAATTTACGACACATACGCTATAACAAGCACTCACGATTTGTTTGTAAAATTGAAGCCTTATTTAACTAAAAATGGATTGGATATATTGAACAATGTATTTTTTGGAATTAGCACAGTATTTTCTGTTGTACTTAGTTTTGTAGTCTCGTTTACTTTTGCAATTTATTTATTATTCTCAAAAGAAACGTTGAGAAGACAATTCACAGAATTAACTTATGTTTTCTTCAGCGGGAAAACTGCAAAAAGAATTATTGTTTTCTTCAAAGTCGCTTACGAAAAATTTTACTCGTTCTTCAAAGGCCAATTTATCGAAGCATTTATGCTTGGGTTTATGTGTTTCATAGGAATGTATTTGTTGAAGATTCCAAACGCTGCAACAGTTAGTGTATTAATTGGTTTTGGAGCGTTGATTCCACTGGTTGGAGCGATACTAGGAGCTGCTCTAGGAGCTTTGATTATTTTAATCGAATCTTTTTCAAAAGCGATTATGTTTGTGATTTTCATAATTGTTCTTCAACAATTTGATGGTAATGTAACTTATCCTAGAATTGTTGGTTCTTCTGTAGGACTTCCATCTATTTGGGTTTTAGTTGCAGTTATCATAGGGGCGGCAGTAAGTGGTATTGTTGGTATGCTTATTTTCGTTCCAATATTTGCTACAATCTATGAATTATTGTACAGATATAAGAAAAAGAAATTAGAAGACAAAAACATTTGTATTATTGAAGAAAAATAATAAAAAAAGTGTTGACATATTCATTGAATATGATATAATAATCAAGTAATTAATTTGGGCTACCGAAGACAGTAGGGACTATTAAAGTTTAATCATCCTACAGAGGAGCATAAGATATGAGTTTATCAGTCTTTCTGTCTTTGGATGGAAAGACTTTTTTAGTGTAGCCTTTTTCATGGAGGTGAAATAATGAAAGAACACGTTTTAAATCAAAAGAAAGCTGTTGTCGAAGAAATTAAAGGACACATTAATGATGCTAAATCAATGGTTATCGTTGATTATAGAGGATTAGATGTTAGTGAAGCAACAGAATTAAGAGAAAAATTCAGAAATGAAAATGTATTATTCAAAGTATACAAAAACACAATGATGAATTTTGCTTTTAAAGAATTGGGATTTGATGGATTCTTAGATTACTTATCTGGTCCTAACGCGGTTGCATTCAGTATGGATGATCCAATCGCTGCAGCTAGAATAGCTAAAGAATTCGCAGCAGATCACGAAAATTTAGAAATTAAAGCAGGTTATTTAGGAGACAAATTCTTAGATGTTGAAGGTGTAAAGAAAATCGCATCTATCCCTTCAAGAGAAGTTCTTCTTACAAAAATGCTTGGAAGCTTCAAAGCTCCAGTATCAAAATTTGTATATTTAGCAGATGCTATTGCTAAATCAAAAGCTGAAGGTTCAGAAGAAGCTGAATCAAACGAAACTACTGAAACAGTAGAAGAATAATTATTTAAAATAAAATTTGGAGGTAAAAAATGTCAATAGATGAAATCTTAGAAGCAGTTGAAGGCTTAACTGTTCTTGAATTAAATGAATTAGTAGAAAAAGCAGAAGAAAAATTTGGAGTATCAGCAGCGGCTCCTGTAGCTGTAGCAGGTGCAGCACCAGCAGCAGGTGGAGCAGCAGCAGAAGAAAAATCAGAATTTGATGTAATCTTAGCATCAGCTGGTGACGCTAAAATGAAAGTTATCAAAGCAGTTAAAGACTTAACTGGTTTAGGATTAAAAGATGCTAAAGCTATCGTAGACGAAGCTCCTAAAGCAATCAAAGAAGGCGCTTCTAAAGAAGAAGCTGAAGAATTAAAAGCTAAACTTGAAGAAGTTGGAGCTACTATCGAATTAAAATAGTCGATAAATTTATGGAGAGGTTATGCACAATAGCCTCTCTTTTTTAATTGCTTGACAAATCATTTGATTATGATATTATTTAAATATATTGATAAAATGACTACGATGAGATGAGTATGTAATAATTTTTTTAAAGAGAGTCTTAGTATGGTGGAATAAGATATTAGATTGTTACAGAATATGGTCTTTGAGTTTGAAAAGTTGAATAGCTTATGCTTTTAAATTTTTCCGGGAGCATCCGTTATCAAATGCTAGGCATTAATGTGCCAAACAATGAGAGAATATTTTATATTCTAAAATTAAGGTGGTAACGCGGATTTTCGCCCTTATATGATGTATGTCATATAAGGGATTTTTTATTTTATTGTAGTTTATTTAGGAGGGAAATTATGTCAGAAGAAAAGAAATCATACTACATCACTACGCCGATTTATTATCCAAGTAGTAACTTACATTTAGGTCATACCTATACGACAATTATTGCGGATACTTTGAAAAAGTTCAAAAAAATCCAAGGCTATGATGTGTTTTTGACTACAGGTACTGATGAACACGGCCAAAAATTATACGAAAAAGCAAAAGAAAAGAACATGGGTGATAATCCATTAAATTATATTGATCCAATTGTACAAAGTGCAAAGGATTTGTGGAAGAAACTTGACATTGATATTGATAGTTTTGTTAGAAGTACAGATAAGGCTCACGAAAAAAATGTTCAAGAAATTTTCCAAAAGTTATATGATAAGGGAGATATTTACAAATCTACTTATAAAGGACACTACTGCGTTGATTGTGAAGCTTTTTGGACAGAATCACAATTAAAAGATGGCAAATGTCCTGATTGTGGACGTGATGTTCATTATCATGAAGAAGAATCGTACTTTTTCAGATTGTCAAAATACAAAGACAGAATTTTAGAGTTATACAAGGATAATCCTGATTTCTTGAAGCCGGAATCACGTAAAAACGAAATGGTCAACAATTTCTTAAGCGGTGAATTGGAAGATTTATCGGTATCAAGAACAAGTTTTGATTGGGGAGTTAAGGTTCCTTTTGATGATAAGCATATTATCTATGTATGGATTGATGCGCTTAGCTGTTATTTAACGGGGATTGGATACGGACAAGATGAAGAATTATTCAACAAATTCTGGCCATGTGATATTCACTTGGTAGGTAAAGAAATTGTAAGATTCCACACTATTATTTGGCCAGCGTTGTTGATGGCGTTGGATTTACCATTGCCAAAGAGGGTTTTCGCTCATGGATGGATTTTGTTTAATGAAGATAAGATGAGTAAATCTAAGGGAAATGTATATTATCCAGAGCCAATTATAGATTTGTACGGTGTAGATGCTTTGAAATATTACATTTTAAGAGATTTTACTTTTGGTAATGATGGTAACTTTACGACAGAAAGATTTATGAATAGATTTAATTCTGATTTGGTAAATGATTTGGGTAATCTTGTAAGTAGATCTGTGTCAATGGTTGAAAAATACTTTGATGGAGTTATTCCTCAACCAAATGAAAATAATGATATAGACAAGGATTTGATTTCTGTAGTTGAAGCTTGCCAAGAAAAAGTTGAAGAACTATTGGAGGAACTTGATTTCTCAAATGCACTAGAAGAAATTTGGAAAGTTGTCAGAAGAGCGAACAAATACATCGATGAAACTACACCATGGATTTTGATTAAAGAAGATCCTGAAAGGTTGAAGACGGTTTTGTATAATTTGATGGATGCTATAAGAGTTATTTGTATTTTGACTTCCCCATTTATCACTGAAACAAGCAATAAAATCAAAGAACAAATAGGACTTTCAGAAATTAAATGGGAAGATGGAAAAGTTTTCGGTAAAACAGTAGTTGGAACTAAGGTTCAAAGAGGAGAAAACTTGTTCAATAGATTGGATATCAAGAAGGAAACTGAAAGATTAAATGAAGTTAATGACAAATTAATAGAAGAAAGAACTGGTAAGAAAGTTTCTGAATTGAGAGAAGACACAGAAGAAGCTCCTAAGAAATCGAAGAAAAGCTCTAAGAAAAACAAAACAAAGGAAGAAATCACTATAGATGATTTTGATAAATTAGATTTGAGAGTAGGTCAAATCATAGAAGCAAAACAACATCCTGATGCAGATAAGCTTTTGGTTTTCAAGGTTAAAATAGGAGAAGAAAAAAGACAAATTGTTTCTGGAATTAAAAACTGGTACGAACCAAATGATTTGATAGGTAAGAAGGTTATAGTTGTGTATAATTTGAAGCCTGTTAAGTTAAGAGGAGTAGAATCTCAAGGTATGCTTCTTGCTGCAAGCAAAGGCGATAAATTGACTATGGCAAGTTTACTTGATTCAGAATTTGAAGATGGAGCGATTGTATCTTAATGGGAGAATATGTAATATACGACACGCATTGTCACTTGACAGATGAGAAATTTGATTTCGACAGAGAAAAAATAATCGAAAATTTAAAATCTAATTCTGTTGTGAAAGCAATGCTTCCAAGTGACAATGTCGAAAACTCCATAAAGGCTATTGAATTATCTGAAAAGTACGACTTCTTGTATAATGCTGTGGGAATTCATCCTGAAGAAGACAGTAGGTTTACTGACGATGATATTTTGAGAATTGAAGAGTTAGCAGATAATCCAAAATGCAAGGCAATTGGAGAAATAGGATTGGATTATCATTACGAACACGATAAGGAAAAGCAAAAATATCTTTTTGAAAAGCAAATGCAAATCGCAGAAAGGAAAAATTTGCCTGTAATAATTCACACAAGAGATGCGATACAAGATACTTATGATATCCTAGCTAAATATCCAAATGTCAGAGGGATAATGCACTCTTATTCTGGAAGTTATGAAATGGCAATGAAGTTTATTGATTTGGGATATTATATTTCTTTTAGTGGTGTTGTAACATTTAAGAATGCAAGGAATGTCAAAGAAACTTGTGAGAAACTACCAATTGACAAAATTTTGGTTGAAACAGACTCACCGTACTTGACGCCTCATCCATATCGTGGTAAAAGAAATGAGCCTAAATATGTGAATTTGGTGTTACAAGAAGTAAGTTTGTTGAAAAAAATGTCGGAAAAAGATGCAGCACAAATCATTTGCAACAATGCCGATGATATTTTTGGATGGTAAATTATGATAAAAGAAATAATAGTTGTAGAAGGCAGAGACGATGAGCAGAGAGTCAAAAGAGCACTAGACTGCGAAGTTATATGTACTGGTGGGATTTATTTTAGCGATAAATTACTCAAAAGACTCAAAAAAATAGACGAAGACAGAGGAATAATAGTTTTAACAGATCCAGACTACGCAGGTAATAAAATCAGAAAAAGAATTAATGATTTTATTCCAAACGCAAAAAATGCATTTATATCACAAGATTTGTGTATCAAAGATGAGGATATCGGAATTGAAAATGCAAAGGAAGAAGATATCAAAATCGCCATAGAAAACGCTCATCCGTCAATGATTGATTCTAAGAATGAATACACGATGGATGATATGATTTACTATGGATTAGTAGGCGAAGGATCCAAATCGCTTAGAATAAAAGTCGGTAAAATTTTAAATATAGGTTACGGCAATGCGAAATCTTTTCTTAGAATGCTAAATAATTACAATATTTCAAGAGAAAAATTAGAGGAGGCTATTAAAAGATGAGTTATAGACTACACCAACCTTCCTACATTAAAGAAATATTGGACAAATTCGGATTTAAGTTTTCAAAAGCTTTGGGGCAAAATTTTCTAATCGATGGTAATTTGATTGAAAATATTATCGACTATTCTGATATCACAGAAGATGATTACGTAATTGAGATTGGCCCTGGTTTTGGAACATTGACAGAGAGACTTGTCGACAAATGCAAATTTTTGTATTCTATAGAAATAGATTCAAGACTTATGGATGTTTTGAAGTATACTGTTGGAGATAGAGATAATTTTCAAATAATAAATGAAGATGTATTGAAGGTGGATTTGAATGAACTCAATCATGGGGATAAAAAATTCAAAGTGGTTGCCAATCTTCCTTATTACATCACAACTCCGATTATTGAGCATTTGTTTAATTACAGAGACGTCATTGAATCTATCACTGTTATGGTTCAAAAAGAAGTGGCAAATAGAATGGTAGCTGATGTAGGAAATAAGGATTATGCATCATTGAGCTTGTTTGTAAAACAAAACAGCGATGCGAAAATAATACTGAATGCACCAAAGACAGTGTTCATGCCACAACCAAAAGTAGACAGTGCAGTTGTCAATATGAAACTCAAAAAATTAGATGAAGATATTGACCAAGAACTTTTACGCCAATTAATAAGATCGGGCTTTAGCAAAAGAAGAAAAACCATATTGAACAGTTTCACGAGTGGATTTGTAAATGTCGACAAGGAAAAATTAAAGTCAATTCTTCAAGAATTGGGATTAAAGGAAAATTTAAGAGCCGAGAATTTGTCACTAGAAGATTACAAAAATATTGTGAAAAAGTTGAGTGTAATTGATTAGGATTTTCAAATAAGGGTATATATAAAATACAGACTTTTAAGGAGGTATTTTTATGAAAGATGTAGTAATTTATACAAGTGATGGATGCCAATATTGCCACGCAGCAAAAGATTATATGGACGAAAACAACGTAAAATATACAGAAAAGAATATATCACAAGATCAAGAAGCTAGAAAAGAACTTATGAAAAAAGGTCACATGGGTGTTCCTGTTACAATCATAGGTGATGAAGAAATAGTTGGTTTTGATCAAGCAAAATTAAAAGAAGCTTTAGGATTATAAAAACAAAAACTACTTGTCAATCGACAGGTAGTTTTTTTATGTAAAAACCCGCTTTGTTTAGCGGGTATAATATTAGTTTTGGTTTAATTGTTCTAATAGATAGTTTACATCTAGTCCGTGAACCATACAAGCTTCTTCTAAGCTTTCCATTTGGCTGGCTGGACAACCTATACAAGATAATCCGTTTCTAAACAAAACTTCTACAGAATCTGGATTGTTTCTAATAATATCTCCAATTAACATATCTTTAGTAATTTCCATAAAATCACCCTTTCATCATTTATATTCTTATTATAATATAAGCTTTCAGTTCATTCAAGTAAAATTATTTCTAATCTATGTTATAATTTAATATGAAATAGAAATATAGGTGGTGAGGAATATGATGGATGAAAAATTTGAACGTCATGAAATAGATATGGATTTACTCAACAAATATCTAGAAGACAAAGATTATTTAAAACTTAAAAATCAAATTCAAAAATACAACCCGGTAGATATTACAGATTATATAGAATCATTAGATTTAAAAAGCGCTATGCTTGTGTTCAGATTATTGAACAAAGATGACAGTATCGATGTGTTTTCTCATATGGAAAAGGATGATCGAACAAGGCTGTTAGAAGCATTTAGTGATAAGGAAGTTAAATTCATAGTAGACGAGCTATATTTCGACGATATGATTGACTTAATCGAAGAAATGCCGGCAGGAATTGTTAAAAAAGTTCTCAGACATACAGACAAAAGTGAAAGAAACCTTATAAATCAATTCTTAAATTATCCTGAAGATTCAGCTGGATCATTGATGACAATAGAATATATTGAATTGAGATCTTATTATACTGTAAGGAAAGCTCTCGAGGTTATTAAAAAAACAGGCGTGGATAAACAAACTGTCTATACATGTTTTGTTACTAACGAAAAGAAAACTTTATTAGGATTCATTTCTTTGAGAACTATAGTAACCAATGAACCGGAAACATTAATCGAAGATTTAATGGATGAAGATGTAATTTATGTTCACACTGATGATGACCAAGAAACAGTAGCTGATGTGTTCAAAAAATACGGATTCGTAGTTCTTCCTGTAGTAGATAATGAAAAAAGACTTACTGGTATTATAACAGTTGACGATATCATGGAAGTCATGGAACAAGAGGCAACAGAAGACTTCCAAATCATGGCAGGTATGAGTCCGGACGAAGACGACTATCTGGATCAAAGTGTGTTTAATTTGGCGAAAAAACGTATTGCTTGGCTTTTGATACTGATGATTTCTGCGACATTTACAGGTTCAATAATGACTCACTACGAATCTCTTTTAGGGCAAGCGATAATATTAACTGCATTTATTCCTATGATTATGGATACAGGTGGAAACTCTGGTTCACAATCATCAACGCTGATTATACGTGGACTTGCTACAGGAGAAATCAGTACAAAAGATTGGCTTAAAGTTTTCTTCAAAGAATTCAGAGTTGCTTTGATAGTTTCTGTAGTAATGAGCGTAGTTTGTTTTATCAAAACTATGATTGTAGACAAGGTTTCAGTACCGGTTGGGTTGGTTGTTTCACTAACTTTGATATTCACAATAGTGACAGCAAAATTAATAGGTGGAATGTTGCCTATAATTGCTAAAAAGCTAAAACTAGACCCAGCAATAATGGCAGGTCCTTTGATTACTACAATAGTTGATGCTTTGAGTTTATTAATTTATTTTGAGATGGCACACATTGCATTAGGAATTTAAAAAATATATAAAAACTATTGACATATTTTTAATATTACTGTAAAATATTCTATTTAATTTGACTTTAGAGTGATAGAGTGATATAATACTACTAACGACGATCTGTTAGGAGGAATAACGTGAAGGAAATTAACGATTTGAACATGATTAGAAGTCAAGTGCGAAGTAATATTGGAAAAGATGTTATTGTCGAGGCAGATAAAGGGCGAAATAAAATTGTAACTAATAAAGGAACTATTAGTCAAGTGTTCCCAAGTTTATTTACAATAAAAGTAACTAACGAATATGATTCAGAAAGAATAATATCATATACTTACTCAGATATTCTTACATCAACAGTAAAGTTAGAATTATGTTAAAAAACGACCGTAAGGTCGTTTTTTTTAGTTTGATTTAACATTTAAAGAATAGTATAATTTATTTTAGAGGTGTATTATGAAGTTAAAATTATTTATGTCAGAAAAATGCCCAGACTGCGTAGAAGCAATTGAAGTTTTAAAAAAAGCTGGTATTGATTATGAAGAGATTAATATTACAGACTCTATGAAAAATCTCAAAGAATTTTTTACTTATAGAGATAATAGAGAAGAATTCAAATCAATCGTTAAGGATAATAAAGTTGGAATTCCAATGATTACAGATGGGGAAAAGATAGTGTTTTTTGAAAAATTAGAAGATTTAAGAGAATTTGATGAAAATAAATAGTTACGCTAAGATAAATCTCTCTTTGGATGTCTTAGGTCTTAGAGAAGATGGATATCATAATATTGACACGATTATGAATTTAATTGAACTTCACGATGTTATGGATATTAACAGAAATGATTCAAGTGAGCTTAAGTTAAGTTCTAATAATGCGAATTTTCCTGCAGATAAGTCAAATTTAATATATAAAATATTTGAAAACTTGAAAAAGTTTAGGAATATAAACTGTGGATACGATGTGTTCGTTGATAAACAAATTCCTATATCAGCAGGGCTTGCAGGAGGAAGTTCCAATGCATGTGAATTTCTAATGTATGTTAATGATGATTTGGATTTAAAATTAACAAATACTGAAATCAAAGAAATTTGCAGATTGACAGGTGCTGATACTTACTATTTTACTAACAAAAAATGTGTAAGGGCAACTGGAATAGGCAATGAGTTTGTTAGGTTATCTGATTTTTCTAATAAAAATATAATAATTGTAAATAATGGAATGAGCATATCTTCTAAAGAAGTTTATGATAATTTAAAGGACTCAAACGGAGGACTTGGCAAAATTACTGTTGCTATTGCTAATCGTGATTACGAAACTTTTTATAAGAGCGCTTTTAATACTATGGAAAGTGTATCTGAATCATTAGTTACAGATATTTCAGATATAAAAGAAAAGTTGTCTAATTTTGGAGCTAACTTATCGTTGATGAGTGGATCAGGACCTACGGTTTTTGGGATTTTTGAAAATACTGAAGATTATGAAAATTGCTACGATGAATTGAAGGATAAATATAAATATGTATTTAAAACAAAAACCTTATAACAAAATAGGAGTTGTGGATTCTGGATTGGGAGGTCTTACTGTATTTAAGAAAGTAAAAAAACTTATGCCTAATAAGCAGTATATTTACTTAGCTGACAGTGCCAATGTTCCTTACGGAACAAAAACCAAAGAACAGATGATTAAAATTTCCGAAAATATTGTGGGATTTTTTAATGAACAACAAATAGATTTGCTCGTATTAGCTTGCAACACTTTGACATCTATTGCAATGGACTATATGAAATCAATTGCAAATTTTGATATAATTGGAGTTGTTGAATATGGTGTTAACTCCGCTGTTAAAAACACTACCAATAAAAAAGTAGGAGTTATAGCCACTAAGGCAACAGTTGATAATGGATTGTACGAAAAATTATTGAAGAAAAATGGTATTGATGTAATCCAGTCTGCGTGTCCCGATTTTGTAGGATTTGTTGAAGCTGATTGCAAAGACTATGATAAGATTTCAGAAAAGGTTAAAGAGTATTTGAGACCAATTATGGAATTCGAAGCTGATACGATAATTCTAGGATGCACACATTATCCAATTTTAATAAACTACCTTAAACAATACACTGGAGAAAATATTACATTTATAGATCCTGCAGATTCCTTAAGTGAAGATATTTATGAAATTTGCGGGAACTATGGAAATAAATGTGACATTGAATATTTTGTCACAAAAAATCCATCTGATTTTAAAATCAATGGATCAAAAATTATAGGGGAACCTATTGATAAAGTTACAGAAATGGAGTGATCATATGGAATTGAATTACGAAAAGAAAAGTATCTGGGAAGTTGTAGATGAAAAAGAACACAAAGAAATCTACGCTTATGGTGAAAGATACAAAAACTTCTTAGACAATTGCAAGACTGAAAGAGAAGCTACAGAGTTTATAGTTAACCAAGCAAAAGAACATGGATTTATTGAATTAAATGAAGCTTTAAAAGGAAAAATTAAAAAAGGTGACAAAATTTATATTAACAATAAGGACAAATCTTGCGTATTAGTTGTTATTGGTGATGATATAAACGAAGGTCTTAACATCGTAGGTTCACACTTGGATTGCCCAAGATTAGATGTAAGAGCAGTACCTTTTTCAGAAGATAAAAATATCTTAATGATGAAGACACATTATTATGGTGGAATTAAAAAACATCAATGGACTACAATCCCATTGGCAATGCACGGTGTAATATTCACAAACGAAGGCAAAAAAGTTGAAATCAAAATCGGTGAAAACGAAGATGAACCAGTATTCTACATCACTGAATTATTAGCTCATTTATCTAAAGATTTGAACTCTAAAACATTGGGTGCAGCAATTGAAGGAGAAAAACTAGCTATAATAGCCGGACATGATAGCTATAATTTCAAAGATGAAAAAGAAAATCCAATCAAAAAATGTATCTTAAAATATTTGAACGAAAAATATGGTATAACAGAATCTGATTTCCAAGTTGCAGAAATCGAAATCGTTCCAGCAACAAAAGCTAGAGACGTTGGATTTGACGGAGCAATGATAGCATCTCACGGACACGACGATAGAGTATGTGCTTATGCAACATTAGAAGCAATTCTTAAAGTCGAAAACCCTAAGAGAACAGCTGTTGCACTATTTGTAGATAAAGAAGAGATTGGTTCAGTTGGTAATACATCAATGAATGCACCATACATGGGAAATATGATTGCAGAAATAGCAAATAATCAACATGAAAATTACAGTGATTTAACTATGAGAAGAATCATGGCTAATTCAAAAGTGTTATCAGCAGATGTTACAGCGGCAATTGATCCGTTATATGCTGATGCAACAGAAGATTCTAACACGGCATTAAGTGGATGCGGAATTTCTCTAGCAAAATTCACAGGACACGGTGGAAAATTCAGTTCAAATGATGCAAACCCAGAATTCTTAAACGAATTAAGACAAATTTTCAAACAAGAAAAAGTAATGTGGCAAACAACTGAACTTGGTAAGATAGACCAAGGTGGTGGAGGAACTATAGCCTTCATTCTTGCTAACCAAGGAGCAGAAGTTGTAGACATCGGAACAGCTATGCTTTCAATGCACGCACCGGTTGAATTATTATCAAAAGCTGACTGCTATATGACAAGCAAAGCATACCATGCTTTCTTAAAATAATATAAATTAAATTATTAAAGCACTTGACAAGTAGCTCTTATATTGATATTATATAAAAGCACTTTAGGTCAAGTGCTTTTTAAATTACTTAAAAGAAAGTAATGCATGTAAAACGAAATTAAAAAAAGTTTTACAAAACACTTGACAAAA